>NZ_QFXN01000217.1:0-80560 GCF_003144775.1 Enterobacter sp. CGMCC 5087
AACAGGCGGCAGCATTGATTGAACGTTGGATGCCGGAGACAGAAAAGTATTCCAACGCTTAATTTTTTGTCGGTGTTAAAACGGGGGTCGATAGTATTAATTAATGCCTGTCACCTTCACTATTCCATTAATGTCCAGCTTTTTAATTTTCTAATTACAACATCGACCTTATCATGTTAGTATTGTGCCATTACTTTTAATTCATACATAATTATTATACTTTTTATTTGATCATATTTAATTTTTATATTTTAACAATGTTAGGTCTTTATTAAAAATAATAGCATTTAGGCTACAGGTACGCTTTCTAACCTCCACAGGTTTTATCTGGGATAACAACAGATAAAAAGGCGGAAGCGTATTAATACTAAAAATTACAAGGGCATAGTATGAAAAAACATCTCGTATCGCCGCTAAAACAGTATTGTTCGCTACCGCATCAAGTTGGGCAGTTAAAACGCCACGTTTATTGAACCTATCGCCTTAAGTATTACTGATGATTCTGGCAACTGGATCCAGGCTAAACAGCCTATTAGCGTGAATACCCGGGTGATGACATTCATGGATAGAAATAATGGAGGTATATTCGGCTTACAGATGATGAAATTAAAAAACCAAACGATGACAACAGGAAAAGTTCCCAGTGATGTCACCGTTGAGATTGTTCGCCTCTACATTTGGCGCAGACGAGTTAAACGGATAAGTTATTACACAAGGAGTCAATTATGAATAAACGCATTATTTCTATGAATATGTCAGCGTTAATCCTGGCGGGTTTGTTTCATTGTGCAGTACAGGCGGAAGATGTCTCCGCGACATTGGCCATAACGGGACAAGTTACGCAAAATGACACTTTCTCCTGTTCGCTCTATTTAAATACGGACTACGTTCAGCTTAATGGCAAGACGGAAGGATTAATTAATCAGAATGACAACGCCACTGGCGGCGCTAACATTCAGATTACCATTGGCGGCAATTCCTATACTAACAAATGTAAAACGCTCGCTGATGAAGGCAAACTCGCCTACAAATTTGTCGGCACGGCTGACGATGCGGAAGGAACCGTGCTTGCCAATAACGATGTGACGCCTGGCGCGGCAAAAGGCATCGGCGTTGGCGTATTTGTGGGTGACAGTGGCAACAACAAATTCCAGCCGTTACGGATCAACCAGGACGTGTTAACCGCTAAATCCTGGGGCAACACAATCGTGTTGCAGATGGTTAAGTTAAACGGCAAAGAAGTCACAGCAGGCAAAGTGCAAAGCGCGTTGACGATCCAGTTTGAGCGCCTCTAATCCTCGCTAAGCAGGCAACCATGGCGTTATAGCATGCCAGCCTGATGTTAATATGGCCGTTTATTGTTTATCCTGATTCAGTAAACGGCAATCTGCGCATTTTAGCTTTTGCTTGCAGTCTCTGCTTTCTTCCCGCTGTAAAACCATCACATTTTTTTATGCATGTTACGCTGGCAAACGTTTGCTTTTACCAAACAGTCCGATAAAATTAGCGCCTTTCCACCCCACCTTAATGGAATGATCGCTGATGTCCGTTAATGCAGTAGAGTCACAAGATGCGCAACCGATTGCGCAGAAGCAAAATAGCGAACTGATTTACCGCCTTGAAGACCGCCCACCGCTGCCGCAAACGCTTTTCGCCGCCTGCCAGCATCTTCTGGCAATGTTTGTTGCGGTGATCACCCCGGCGCTGCTGATTTGCCAGGCGCTCGGTTTGCCGGCGCAGGACACGCAGCACATTATCAGCATGTCTCTTTTTGCCTCCGGCGTCGCCTCTATCATTCAAATTAAAGCGTGGGGTCCGGTGGGGTCGGGATTATTGTCGATTCAGGGCACCAGCTTTAACTTCGTGGCACCGCTGATCATGGGCGGTACGGCGCTGAAAACCGGCGGTGCGGATGTCCCAACCATGATGGCGGCGCTGTTCGGCACCCTGATGCTGGCCAGCTGCACGGAGATGGTCATCTCCCGCGTTCTACATCTGGCTCGCCGCGTCATCACCCCGCTGGTTTCGGGCGTGGTCGTGATGATTATCGGCCTGTCGCTGATCCAGGTGGGCCTGACGTCCATCGGCGGCGGCTATGCCGCAATGAGCGACAACACCTTCGGCGCGCCGAAAAACCTGCTGCTGGCGGGTGTCGTGCTGGCGATCATTATTCTGCTTAACCGTCAGCGTAACCCTTACCTGCGCGTCGCCTCGCTGGTGATCGCCATGGCGGCGGGCTACCTGCTGGCGTGGGCGCTGGGCATGCTGCCGGAGAACACCGCGCCGACCAGCAGCGCGCTGATTGTCGTTCCTACGCCGCTGTACTACGGACTGGGCATTGACTGGGGCCTGCTCCTGCCGCTGATGCTGGTCTTTATGATCACCTCTCTGGAGACCATCGGTGATATCACCGCTACCTCGGACGTCTCCGAGCAGCCGGTGTCCGGCCCGCTGTACATGAAGCGCCTGAAAGGCGGCGTGCTGGCGAACGGTCTGAACTCGTTTGTCTCTGCGGTATTCAACACCTTCCCGAACTCCTGCTTCGGTCAGAACAACGGCGTGATCCAGCTGACCGGCGTTGCCAGCCGCTACGTCGGTTTTGTGGTGGCGCTGATGCTGATCGTCCTCGGCCTGTTCCCGGCGGTAAGCGGCTTTGTGCAGCACATTCCTGAGCCGGTGCTGGGCGGCGCAACGCTGGTGATGTTCGGCACTATCGCGGCCTCTGGCGTGCGTATCGTCTCCCGCGAGCCTCTGAACCGCCGCGCGATCATGATTATCGCGCTGTCGCTGGCCGTTGGTCTGGGTGTTTCCCAGCAGCCGCTGATCCTGCAGTTTGCGCCTGACTGGGTGAAAAACCTGCTCTCTTCCGGCATTGCCGCGGGCGGTATCACCGCTATCGTTCTGAACCTCGTTTTCCCGCCTGAGAAAAATTGATTTCTCTCACGGCAGGCAGTCAATGCCTGCCGTGACATCTAATTACACCATTCCCGCCTTGAGGATTGCGCATAAATCGTGCATAACTCCCTTATGTGCGTTTTGCGGGATGGAAGACCATGAAATTTATTGGAAAGCTCCTCATCTATCTTCTGGTAGCCCTGCTCATTGTGCTGCTGGCGTTCTACATTCTGCTCCAGACCCGCTGGGGCGCGTCTCAGGTCAGCAGCTGGGTGACGGTGAATACCGACTACGAACTCAGTTTCGACAAGATGAATCACCGCTTTTCGTCGCCTTCCCACATCATTCTGGAAAACGTCACCTTCGGTCGGGACGGTAAACCCGCCACGCTGGTTGCCAAAAAAGTCAATATCGGCCTGAGCAGCCGCCAGATAACCGATCCGCTGCATATGGACACTATCACCCTGTTCGACGGCACGCTGAATCTCTCGCCCCAGACGGCACCGCTGCCCTTCCAGGCGGATCGCCTGCAGCTGAACAACATGGCCTTTAACAGCCCGAATACTGAATGGGACCTGAGCGCGCAGAAGGTCACGGGCGGCGTTAGCCCGTGGCAGCCGGAAGCGGGCAACGTGCTGGGGAACAACGCGCAGATCCAGATGAGCGCAGGCTCGTTGACCCTGAACGGCGTGCCGGCCACCAACGTGCTGATCGAGGGCCAGCTTAACGGCAAGGAAGTGGTGCTGAAAACGATTGGCGCCGATATGGCCCGTGGCTCACTCACCGGCTCCGCCCTGCGCAACGCCGATGGGAGCTGGATCATCGACACCATGCGCCTGAATGAGATCCGCCTGCAGAGCGATAAAACGCTGATGGCGTTCTTCGCGCCGCTGGCCACCATCCCCTCTCTGCAGATTGGTCGTCTGGACGTAACCGACGCCCGGCTTCAGGGCCCGGACTGGGCGGTGACCGATCTCGACTTAAGCCTGCGCAACCTGACTCTCAGCAAAGGCGACTGGCAGAGCCAGGAGGGCCGCCTGTCCATGAACGCCAGCGAGTTTATCTACGGCTCGCTGCATCTTTTCGACCCTATCCTGAATGCGGAGTTTTCCCCGCAGGGCATGGCGCTGCGTCAGTTCACCTCCCGCTGGGAAGGCGGCATGGTGCGCACGTCCGGTAACTGGCTGCGCGATGGTAAAGCGCTGGTGCTTGACGATGTTGCCATCGCCGGGCTGGAGTACACCCTGCCGCAGAACTGGAAAACGCTGTGGATGGAGCCTATGCCGGAATGGCTGAACAGCGTCACGCTGCAAAAATTCGGCCTGAGCCGCAACCTGGTGATCGACATCGATTCCGCCTTCCCATGGCAGATCACCTCTCTGGACGGCTACGGCGCAAACCTGCAGCTGGTGAAAGATCGCCAGTGGGGCATCTGGGGCGGCAGCGCGACCCTGAACGGCGCGGCGGCGACCTTTAACCGCGTCGACGTGCGTCGTCCGTCGCTGGCGCTGAATGCCAACGCCGCCACGGTGAACATTACCGACCTGAGCGCCTTTACCGAGAAAGGTATTCTGGAAGCCACAGCGACGGTTTCACAGCAGCCGCAGCGGCAGACCGCTGTGAGCCTGAACGGGCGCGGCGTGCCGCTCAACGTGCTGCAGCAGTGGGGCTGGCCTGCATTGCCGATTACGGGCGACGGCAATATTCAGCTCACCGCCAGCGGCAGCGTGCAGGCAAATGCCCCGCTGAAGCCAACGGTGAACGGCAAGCTGAACGCAGTGAATATGGATAAACAGCAGGTGCAGCAGACGATGACAGGCGGAGTGGTTTCAACACCACCCTCACCCCAGCCCTCTCCCTGAAAGGGAGAGGGAGCAAACCCTTCCCTCGCCCCTTTGGGGAGAGGGTTAGGGTGAGGGGAATTAAAGGTGAACCACCACCTCATTCCCCTCCGCTTTCACCACCACGCCCCACTCGCTGCCAGAGTGTGAACCGCCCTTCACGCCGCTCACCTTCTGCACGTTGCGCAAGCACACCGACCAGTTTTGCGCGTCCCCCGCGCCGGTAAAGGTCACGATGTCGCCCCGACGTGACGCCTTCAGCGTAAACGCCACGGACCCGTCCGCCGCAGGCACTTCGCTCACCGCCGTTGCGCCGTCGTCCAGGTTAAACAGCTGGAAGGCCGTCCCCGCGTTCCACGCGTAGTCCGGCTTCTGGTTATTGTTACCCAGCGCCAGCAGCGTGTTGTCGCGCACGTAGACCGGCAGGCTCATGAAATCGTGCTGCTGCTTATGCCAGCGGCTGCCCTGAATTTCGTCGTTGTGCCACAGGTGCGTCCAGCGGCCTTCCGGCAGATAGAACTGCACGTCGCCCGCCTCGGAGAACACCGGCGCGACCATCACCGCATCCCCCAGCATGTACTGGCGGTCGAGGTAATCGCACGCCGGATCGTCCGGGAACTCCAGCATCATCGCGCGCAGCATCGGCGTGCCGAACTCGCGCGCCAGCGCCGCCTGACGATACAGATACGGCATCAGCTGACACTTCAGCTGGGTGAAGTGGCGCACCACGTCGCAGGACTCGTCATCGTACGCCCACGGCACGCGGTAGGATTTACTGCCGTGCAGGCGGCTGTGGCTGGAGAACAGCCCGAACGCGCACCAGCGTTTATAGACATGCGCCGGAGCGGTGTTTTCGAACCCGCCGATATCGTGGCTCCAGAACCCGAAGCCGGACAGGCCAATCGACAGCCCGCCGCGCAGGCTTTCGGCCATCGATTCATAGTTGGCGTAGCAGTCGCCGCCCCAGTGCACCGGGAACTGCTGCGCACCCACGGACGCCGAACGGGCAAACAGCACCGCCTCTTCCTCCCCCACCGTCTCTTTCAGCACGTTCCACACCAGCTCGTTATAGATGTAGGCGTAGTGGTTGTGCATTTTCTGCGGATCGGAACCGTCGAACCACTGCACGTCGGTCGGGATACGCTCGCCGAAGTCGGTCTTGAAGCAGTCGACGCCGATCTCCACCAGGCCTTTCAGCTTGTCGGCATACCACCGGCACGCGTCCGGATTAGTGAAGTCATAAATCGCCAGCCCCGGCTGCCATTTGTCCCACTGCCACAGGGAGCCGTCCGGGCGCTTGAGCAGGTAGCCCTTCTCTTTCAGCTCCCGGAAGATCGGGGATTTCTGGCCGATGTACGGGTTGATCCACACGCAGACCTTCAGCCCTTTCTCTTTCAGGCGGCGGATCATCCCTTCCGGGTCCGGGAAGGTCACCGGGTCCCACTCGAAATCGCACCACTGGAAGGCCTTCATCCAGAAGCAGTCGAAGTGGAAGACGTGCAGCGGAAGGTCGCGCTCGGCCATGCCGTCGATAAAGCTGTTTACCGTCGCTTCGTCATAGTTGGTGGTGAACGAGGTGGTCAGCCACAGGCCGAACGACCACGCAGGCGGCAGCGCCGGGCGGCCGGTGAAGCGGGTATAGCGGTTCAGCACCTCTTTCGGCGTCGGGCCGTCGATCACAAAGTACTCGAGATATTCTCCTTCCACGCTGAACTGCACTTTGGAGACCTTCTCGGAGCCGACTTCAAACGAGACGTTTTCCGGATGATTCACCAGCACGCCGTAGCCGCGGTTGGTCAGGTAAAACGGGATATTTTTGTAGGACTGCTCGGTGCTGGTGCCGCCGTCGCGGTTCCAGGTTTCGACCGTCTGGCCGTTGCGCACCAGGGCGGTAAAGCGCTCGCCCAGACCGTAGACCGTTTCCCCCACGCCCAGATCCAGACGTTCGAATACGTAATTGCGGTCGGCGTTGGTATCCTGCACGTAGCCGTTGTTTTTCAGCTGACTGCCGGTGATGCGCTGCCCGTCGCGCAGGAAATCCAGCGCCCAGTACTCGCCTTTGGTGACGCGCACGCTGACGTTGCCGCTTTTCAGCTCGGCAAACTCCGCGTTGTTTTCAATCTCTACCTTCACGTCTTTCAGAACGTTCAGCGGATAGTGCGGGCCGTTATTCAGCGCGCCCTGGAAGTGCTCGATGCGCACCCCGACAATCCCTTCCTGCGGGGCAAACAGGCGCACCGTGAACATCAACGTGTCGAGCTGCCAGGTACGCTCGCGCACGTCGCGCGGCGCAACAAACACCACCAGATCGTTGCCCTGCTGCTCCACGTCGAACACCTGTGCCGGATACGTCACGTTCAGGCCCGGTTGAATAAGCCAGTTTCCATCACTGATTTTCATACTCTCGTCCTCTTAGTTCTGTAATTCTTTGCTGACCGGCAGGTTTTCAAATTCCTGCTGATTGCGGCGCGCGCCCTGCGCCAGCTCGCCCAGGATTTTGGTCAGGAAGGGGGTTTTCAGCGTGTAGTAGCGTTTAGCGATGATGGCGCTCAGCACGTAGCAGACCGCCGGGGCCAGGGTAAACAGGCCGATAATGATGCTGATGGTCGCGCTGTTCTGAGTTTTGGCTGCCGCGTCGTAGCCGCCGCCTGCCAGCATCCAGCCGATCATCGCTCCGCCCAGCGCCAGGCCGAGCTTCAGCACGAACAGCGTGCCCGCAAAGCTGATGCCGGTCAGGCGTTTGCCGTTAGTCCATTCGCCGTAGTCGACGGTATCGGACATCATCACCCACTGAATCGGCGTCACCAGCTGGTGCAATACGCCAATGACGAAGATAAAGGCGAACATCAGCACGGTGGCGTGCATCGGCACGAAGAACATCGCCGCGCTGACCACCGCCAGCGCGGCGTTGGTCCACCAGAAGATGCTGACCTTGCACTTCCAGTCGGTGAGGGGTTTCGCCAGCGCGGAGCCGATCAGGTTGCCGACGCAGTAAGTGGTGAGGAAGGCGACGAACACCTCCGGCGAGCCCATGATCCAGGTGCAGTAGTACATCATCGCGCCGCCGCGCACGCAGACGGCGAGGATGTTGAGGATGGTGAGCACGCCGACGATGCGCCACTGATCGTTGTGCCAGATGTCGCGCAGGTCTTCCCGCATGGAAGTGGTGCTCGGCGGAACCTGGATGCGCTCTTTGGTGGTAAAGAAGCAGAACGCCAGCATCAGGAACGCGACCACCGACAGCACGGCGATCCCGCCCTGGAAGCCGAGCGCCTTATCGTCGCCGCCAATCAGGTTCACCAGCGGCATCATCAGCACCGTGGAGAGCATGCCGCCCGCGGTCGCCAGCACGAAGCGCCAGGACTGAAGGGAGATACGCTGCGTCGGGTCACTGGTGATCACGCCGCCGAGCGCGCAGTAGGGAATGTTCACCACGGTATAGAGCAGGGTCAGCAGGGTGTAGGTAACGGCGGCGTAAACCATTTTGCCGTTGAGGCTGAGGTCCGGGGTGGTGTAGGCCAGCACGCAGACGATGCCGAACGGGATGGCGCCGAACAAAATCCACGGACGAAACTTGCCCCAGCGGCTGCGGGTGCGGTCGGCAATCAGCCCCATGCACGGGTCGGAGATCGCATCCAGCGCGCGCGCCAGCAGGAACATGGTGCCGACAAACCCGGCGGGAATGCCGAAAATATCGGTGTAGAAAAACATCATGTACAACATGACGTTATCAAAAATGATGTGGCTGGCGGCGTCTCCCATGCCGTAGCCGATCTTCTCTTTTACTGACAATATTTCGCTCATCTTTTTTATCCTTCACGCTGTAGGGGGCGCTGAGACCGGTTACAGAGTTTTAAACCATTGTTTCAGGAGCGGGTATTGCGTTTTCTGGTTAGCAGATTACGTTTCTTGTTTTTTGTGATCGCGGTAAATACTGGTGAGCACGAAAGGCTAACCTGAGGATTTTCTTAAGAATTAGCTGAAACAGGGGGGTACAGGTCAAAAGAGAGGTGAAAAAAGTGTGCGGGGGGATGTGGTAAATGCCTGAAAGTAGCTATAATGCGCCCCGCCTCCATGTAGCAATGCAGGCGCGGAAGATCGTCATCTCCGGTGAGGTGGCTGGACTTCAAATCCAGTTGGGGACGCCAGCGTTCCCGGGCAGGTTCGACTCCTGTGATCTTCCGCCAAAATCACTCTACTTTGTCCCTTCATTTTTTACTTTTCTCTCTAACATTTTTATTGTATATCCATCTGAAAAATGTAACCAACTGGCAAGTAAGAAGATCAAAATCTGAGAACACGCAATATAAACGTTTGGTTTGAAGATCATTCCAAAATAAAAAAATAATGCTACAATCACAAAAATAAATCTTTTGGCGCTATACCAACTAAAGTTACTATCATTAACTTTTTGTTTAATTTGTGAAATAGATCTTGAAATTTTCGCTGCATTTTGTCCAAGAATTATTGAAGCAGCAAGGCTCCAGTCAGAGGAGTATATTATATCACGCAAAGGTCCAAAATATACCTTAACTAAAATAAGAATTAAAAAAGGCACACAAATATACAAATACTCAGCTTTAAGATCTGATACGTAACCCTTTTTCTGTAACGCACTAAGCTGGTATTTCGAATTGTTCATCACTCCCTCCCCTAACGATATCCTCGATGCTTATAATCTTCACATTTCTTACTTCTGCGGTTTTTCGTTTATCATAAGGTTTATAAAGATCATAACTAAACTCTGCTAATAAAGTGTCTTTTGGTCCAATAGGAGGTATTAAACCGGATTGATAATTCTTTATCCAATCCTTGACTAGAATTCGTGCAGTAAAAGTTTTATTCATTTTTGAGCTTTTAAAGGTCCATAATTGTTTACCTTCGTTTATTGCAATTTTTACATATAAATAATCTTTTGCGATAATCGTTTCCTTCAAACCTAAAAACATCGTTGAAAGATCTCCCGCGAATCGCCACTTTGTATTAATGTTTTGCGAATAAGAAGGACTTCCAAATTCAACTATCTCATCTTTAAGTATGAGATTATTAGCTTTTGAGACTGTTCCTAACATATGGGAAAGTGCTTTCCTATCAATATGTGAATCAATTTCATTCCCTAATCCATCATTAATTAATGTTTCTTCAATATTAGCTGCTAATTGATCAACTTGTTCTTCAGTCTCTGTCTCATCAGTTTCTAGTAATTGCTCAAATAATTTTGAACCTGCAGAAGCCACTCTATTAATAAAGAAATCATGTATTATGCTAGGAGACTGAATCAACTTGGCTTTGATGGAAGAGATTTGTATATCTTCGAGATGGAATTTAAACTCCTGTTTTACATCGATTGATTTAGCCAAAATTTGTCCAAACTGCTCATACGCAGAAATATACAAACTCATAGCTTCAAAAAGTTGGCTGGGGTTTGGTCTGTCCTTTTTATAGTCTATTTTTATAAAAACATTTGCTTCCATGACGTACCTCGTTGATTGATAGCAAAATTGATTTTTTCAGGCATTTATCAATTAATGTGATATCAGTCCTACAAGAGCACTAACCCCTTCAATGTAAGACAATATCGGATCAGAAGTAACACTTCAATAAAATACTGTACAAAAACACAGTTGCTGTTTAAATTAAAAATTAATTATCACGAATTCAATAGATTAGATGTTTCCAATCGTGCTTTACATGCTTCCTTCACCCACTTACTAAAATTCCCTTTACCCGCAGCCTTCTCAATCTGTTCCAAAAGCTCGTCCTCAAACCGAATGTTCTTCATCGTGCTCTTGGTGCGGTCAAAATTTGGTTTCTTTTTTTCTTGCATGGTAGGTACCACTTCGGTTAATTTATCTTCATGTGGTACCTACCACATGGATTCGGAATTCTAACAACGCCCTGCAGTGTTGGAGCACTAAAGGGCGTCTAACCTCACCAACTATCAAGGAGTTGATTATGGCTGATTCGCATTCTACCCCAGACACCGACCAATCCGGAACCGAGCGTTCGTTAATTGTGGGATACCGCCCGAATGTTTTCGACAAATCCACGCCGAAAATCATCCTTACCGGCAAGTGGCTGCGCGCCGCGGGTTTTGATACCGGACAGCAGGTCACGATAAAAGTCATGAAAGGATGCATCGTTCTGGTGGCGTATAACGAGCAGGAGCAGCGTTTGCAGGATAATTATAAACGGACGAAGGCAAAGCTCATTGAGATAGAGGACGCGCTTGCAGCGATCCAAACTCCGCGTCCTGGAAAGCGCCTCGCAAAATCAAATACAAACCACCTGGCTTAGCGGCTGTTTCTGGCATACTACCAGTGAGTTGGGTTAATCTTCAAAAAGAGGGAGGCGACATATGAGATGTCTCTCTACATGAAAGCCTCTTTTTATTTTTCAATAAGTTTTAGCACATTCGTTCTATCTATTGATAGATAGAAAATATTCATCACACTAATTGTTAATATTTTATCGCATTTATTGTTGGAGGCTTTGCAAGGCCAGTCACACTTTAATTTCACTTCGCACATTGAGCTTTTTAATGAGATCAATATCGACGGATAATTTTTATTTTGAACAAGGCATCATATAAAAAGACGAAGTAAAAATTATGAGAACATTTGAGATGGCCCTACTAAAAGTGGACTGTAATGAATAGTATCAAGCTCTGGTTAAAAGAACAAATTCTCTTCATTCTTGAGGCTTAGTACACATTACTATGTGTCATTATTTTTGCTTTGTTTGCCGTAACATGGCTACCAGAAAAAACCGCAATGAATTTAATATGGATTTTTGTTACAATCGTAGGCTTATACATTCTTTTATCAAAAAGAACATAAATGCTCTTTACGATTATTAAGTTCAATGCACTAACTAAATCATTTAGCCCCCTCCCTATAGGGAGAGGGACCCAATCTTCACTACGGCCTCACTGAGGCACCTTATTCCAGTGATCCTCATATTTAATGTGTCCTTCCAGATAAAACCACTCGATACCGCGATAACGAATCCCGATGCTTTCCATCATATTATGACCAGGCGCCCCCGGAACCCAGGTATGGGCAGCATCGACAGACATAATCACGATACTATCCAGCGTTATGCGGTACACCTCGAATTCAAATCCTGCTTCGTTCACATCATAGTAGTGGATAACCGCTTTCTGTAGCCTTTTGCTTTGACATAAAGCATCTGCAAAGTAAGGCGACGTTTTGTCGATCTGCTTATGGATAGTGAATGCCCCATGTTCTCTGGCACCCATAAGATTGCCCGTGCTGGCGCTGCAAACCTGATGGATGTGGTAATTGCTGTTAAGGATCTCAATCGCACCTTCTCTGCCCGAAACATTGCAGCTGCCTTTGATCGGGTTTCCATTTTCATCATAAAGAAACATGTATGCGGGTAATGACATTGACTTTCCTCCTAATGATAATTTATGACTCTGCCGTCATTATCCTTGAAAAATGGATAGTAATAATTTCGCTCATTCAAGGTATAAGAGATTTCATAGGCATAGCCAGCTGGCAAGGCAATCTCGATACAACTATCTGGATATGAACGCCTTTGAAATTCGGCCGCAAACTCTTTATATTCACCGTGTTGCATAGACGAAATTATATATCCATTCAAAATATCTTTTTCGTCAACACTAAAACAAAAATGATTGCCATTTATCATGATCATTCGCTGCTCAGGAATATTCAGGCTTTCACCCGGACAACCGGTCAACATTGAGATAATCGGAATGAATAGAATTTTTAGTTTCACTGTGGAAAGTCTCCTAAAATAACTTCATAACGCCTGAGAAGATCCTGTTTTGGTTCCGATGGGTCGTAATCAATGAGTTTATGCAGGTTGCTGCGGGGATCAAATCCATAGGTATTGAGCAGCCAGAAATCACTGACGATAGAGGCTTGTTGCTCGAGACCGTAATCAAGCAAGTGATGTTTATCTAAATGGTAGGAATAGTCGACAGCCCAAGAGAATGCTCCACGAAGGCGTACCATCATACCGTGCTGATGCTGCCAAACATGCATCATTTCATGCAGAAAAAGATGCGCTCCGACGATACGAGACATTCTTTGATGGGACATGGAAAAGTCGTTTTCATACGTACCTTCCATAAAATAAATCTCACCGTTTGGCGTCATTGCGGTTCTGAAATTCTGCATATTGAAGGGCAAATAACTTCCCCGATGAATCCACACTTCATTATAACGAATACTTAAACCATAAAGTGTTTTGGCAAGGTTAATTTCACCGAGCGTTAGCAGTCGCACTCCGCCAATTTTTATTCCATCGCTCATCTGCGCTCTCCTTTTGCGAGAGCTATATTAATATCACCGTAACTTAATACAATTATTTTTTTAATGAATGATAAGGGTGTAATTATATCCCTCAGAAATTACAGTAACGTTTTAAATTATCTACTGATTATTTATACTCACCCAACCGCATATGCAACAACGGAAACGGATTCCCCTGCCCATCCAGTTCCGAGCGTCCGACCTGCTCAAACCCCATATGGCGATAAAACGCGACGCCCTGCGGGTTCTGCTCATTCACGTCCACCTCGTTCGCGCCGAATGCCGCGATGGCGTGTTGCATCAGCAATTTCCCGACGCCCTTCCCCCGGCTCGCGTCGTCAACAAACAGCATTTCAATGCGGTTTTCATCCACGCCTAAAAAGCCGTGAATGTCGCCTGCTTCATCGCGAGCGATCACGACCTTGAGGTGAGGCAGATAGGCGTTAAGCAATAACGGGCGCAGCGCCGCAATATCGCTTTCCTGTAAAAAGTGGTGAGTGGCGCGGACTGAAGATTCCCAGATCGCAACCAGACGTTCGAAGTGTGTGGGGAGTGCGGTTTCTATTTTCATGGGGGGATCATGTGCGGTTTAGAACGTTAATTCAAGTAACTCAGCGCGCCCTGTTCCCCCTCACCCTAGCCCTCTCCCTCAGGGAGAGGGAACCGATTGTGCGGTTTGTCCCCCCACACAGCTCGCGCTAAACCCTAATCTCCATCACCGCGTACACGCCGTCCTTCGGCACCACCACGGTGACGTTTTCCACCGGCACGCCCGCCGCGAGGTGAATATCCTGCAGCTGCTGTAACGACCTCGGGTAAATATCCTCCCAGCCGATCCCCCGCAGCACAAAATCAATTTGCGGGCTGTTGGTGAGCATGTTTGACACAATCACCGCCCCGCCGGGCTTGACCAGCCGCAGCGCGCGCTGGAGAAAAATCACCGCGTCGGTATCGTTGAAGTATTCGAAAATCCCCAGCGCGTCGACCAGTTCGGCCTGCTGCTCGCCCAGCTCCAGCAGCAGGTCTTCGTTACGCACCAGCGTATGGAGCAGGTTGCGCCTGAGCAGGGTCAGCTGTTCCCCCACTACAATCCCTTCCTGCGCCGCCATGGTTTCGGCCCAGCTGAGCGCCACCGGGTCTTTGTCCACCAGCGTGAGATACACCCGCTGGCCGTCGAGCTTTGCTTCGCGCAGCGCCTCCAGCACCGGAATGGCGGCGCCGCTCGCCAGGCTGACCCAGTTGTTCTCGCTTTCATTATGAATGTACTTATCCACCAGCGCGGCCAGCACTCTGGCGCGGGAGCGCACGCCAATCGCATCGTTAGCGTGGATAAACCACTGGCGGCTGTCGCTGTCCATTTTCGTGCCGTCGGGCAGGCGATCTTCCAGCGGGTTTTGCACCACAAACAGCGCCAGCGCGGAGGGCACCAGCCGGGTGCGCCACGCGGTGAGCGCCGGGCGGTTGCGGAAGGCCTGTTCGGAATAGCGGTTCTGGGGAACCAGCACGGCCTGCCCCCCTTCGTCGTATTCCACCCTCGGGGGCCGGAGCGCTGGCTCGGCTTTCAGGGCGCGGTCAAGGGAGGCGATCTCGCGGGCAGCGTCGTCTTTCATCGGCCACTGGTCGCTGACGTCGGGAAATGACGCGCTGAAAATCGTCATATTTTCCGGTGCATCGCCGCGAAAAGGCTGCCAGTTCATGTCGTCTTCCCTCCGTTAGGCTTTTAACGGAAGTCTATCCAGGCGAGCCAGTAATACCCTACGAAGAAAGCACGAAATAGGTGCATCAGTTCTGCGACGTGCGCCATACCCCCGGCGTGCAGCCGTACTCGGTCTGAAAATGACGAATAAAGTGGGCGCAGTCGCTAAACCGCATCCGCCGCGCAATATCCGTAACGCTTTGCTGAGAGTTTTTCAGCAGCCAGCAGGCATAGCGCAGCCTGGCGCTGCGGATAAATTCCCGCGCCGTTTTGCCAAACTCGGCATGAAACAGGCGGTTAAGCTGGCGCTCGCTCAGCTTAACGTCCTGCGCGAGCCTGGCGGCGTTCAGCGGGTGAGTCAGATACTGTTCGACGATCGTCACCGCCCTGCGCAGCCGTGAATCAGGGATCATGGCGATATTCGCGGGCCGCGGCGTGGCGGCGTCATGCGGAGGAAGGGACAGCCGCCGGGAGGTGGTGGCCGCAATGTCGTCTCCCCCGTGGGCTCGGATAAGCGCCGTTACAAGGGTGATCGTTGAGATCCCGCCCGGGCAGGTCAGCAAATCGCCTTCGTCGATAAAATCGAGGCCTTGCTCAGCATAAACCTGCGGAAAGCGTTGCGTGAAAACGTCATGGTGATGAGGATGAATCGAGGCGCGGCGCTCGTTCAGTAAGCCTTCCTCCGCCAGAATAAAGCTGCCGGTACCAATACCTATCAGGGGAACGTTGTTGTGATAAGCATCCGTGAGAAACGCTCTGTCGCCACGGTGTCCCTGGTGAAGATGCTCCAGACCCCCGCCGATCGCCGCAATATAGTCAAAGTTGCCGGGCGGCGCATGGGCGGCCTCCGGCCGCAAGCTGAGCCCTGAGCTGCTCACTACCGGTAAGTCGGGATAAGTGCTTATATGACTGAGTTTAAAGCGTATTTTCTGGCTACGCTTCTGGACGCTGGATGCAATGCGTAACGCCTCTATTAATCCTGAATATGCGAAAAGCGAGAAATGGGGCCACAGGAGTAAACCCATATGCAGGGATTTATTCCGTGCAGGCGTCATTCTGACGCTATCATCAATTATATTTTTCATTAACTTGCCGAAGAATAATTACATTATCGCAACATTATTGTTGCTGTTATATTTTCCTAAGATAGGTCCTGGCTGTTAAATCAAGCATAAATGATGCCCGCAAAAACTTAAAAACATTTCTCCCTGTCGCTATCCGTTTTTTGACGTGTGGCACACATAGGTCGGCAGCGTCCCCAGAATAAATAAATAATTCTCATTCTGCTGTTTCTTAATACGCATATAAATATTCTTATTCGGATAGATAAAAAATAAGGGCTCGTACTTCTCCAGCCAGCTATCGCTGATGTTGTCGTCCGGAAATTTCATATTGCGTATGGACGTCAGATTATAGACGCTGTCTTTGCGCTCAATCTGAAAGAAAACTTTGCGATTCAGGGTCTTCGTGGGATCGCTTTTCAACCGGCCATTCATGCTGAGTATTCCGCTGTTACCCTCCACGGTGTAATTCAGCCACAGAGAGAGCGTCTCATCACGGTGATGCTGAATAAAGTTCGCCTGACAGGAAAAGGGCTGAATGTAATGGCGATGCCAGAGGTAATACGCCGCCACGACAGCCCCCATCAACAGGCACAGGCAGAGCGCAACAAGCGTTTGACGGTAGCGAACCATACTAGCGATCCTCTATAAAATAATCGGACATACAGCGGTTGGGTTCCGTCATCGGTCTGTCACAGCGAATGACCGACGCGCGAGGCAGCAGGATGTATCCGCTGACGTACACCCAGGGATAGTTCGCGCACTGGTCCTTAAACGGGGCGGCATAGGCCAGGGCTTTATCCCGGTCGCGCTGCGTTTCAATATCGCGAGAAAAATAGAGCTGGCATTCGCCCATCTTCATCGCGAAGCGGTACCCGTCGACGAAATAGCTGTCATGCAGCAGGTTATGGCTGATAACGCTCACGCCAGCCAGCATCAGCAATAGCACCAGCGCGCCCGGCAGCCAGAAGCGGCGCGTCGAGTCGGTCGGGGCGACGGTCTCTTCGCAGACATCCGGAGCAGCACGTTCTTCCTCATCAGCCTGCGGCTGCGTCTCTTTAACGGTGATTTGCGTATCGCTTGCGAGCGTCAGTCCAATCCGCGGGATAGTGACAATCGGATCGGTTTCAAACCCCACTTTCTTCAACCCCTTACGCAGAATAGAAATATTCTGGTAGTAGGTATTAGGCGAAACCAGCATCCCCCGGCGCTGCCAGACAATATCCATGCACTCCTGTTGAGTCACAATACTTCCGACTCTTTCTATTAATAACAACAAACAGCGCCCCGCCGGGGAATTTAATACCACCACCCGGTCAGGATTGTTGAGATCGCGTAATGTGCTGGCCGCTGGATGAAACTCTACCAGGCCATTAATAATGTAATGCTTATGCATAGAATGGGCTAAATACCTCCGGTCAACGCCTGTTGCTCCAGTAGATTCCCTTCACGGTTAACATGCGTATCCCTCGCCTGTGTAAGGATTAATGTGACGGATAAATGCGCAACTGTATATCCTGGCGCCTGGCGAAAATTCTTATTTTTCCTTTCTCTTTATCTGACGGGTCTAAAGTTTTCTTAACCGCTATTTAAAGCCGTCTTGACACTGACAAAACTCGACAAATCCGCCCGTTGAACGGTTTAGCCATCATTGTCTGAATTATTCAGCACCCTTAATTTGTTTTTTTAACAAAAAGGAGAGAGGACGGGCGTTCCCGGCGGGTTTCGAAATTATGCCCCATTCGAAACCTGTCGTCTTAATTAACAATTTCGGCACGGAACTGTTAGTCACCGTCAGTAACAACCCGCGTCGCATGACGTCCCCAGACTATTTCCTTACAAAACATTTATTAAAGCTAACTTTTCAATAAAAACTATCGGTATGATTATTTACAGGCAGATAAGCAAAAGCCGGTTCAGCGAGGAGAAATTGACGCTACACCTAAACCGTACTTAAAACAAATTAAGATTAATTCAGGTTACCTCTTTTACGCCCTGAGTATAGTGGGCTCACACCGTGCAATGCTTAATTGCTTCGAAAATACAGGCATCGTTCTGCCAGACAGACGAGTCTCATTACAATTATAAATCGAGGGAATGACATGGCGAATAAGCTCAACAACACACGTCATTTAAATATCGCGCTATTGGGTGGAGATCACTTTGCGCGCCAGGGGATCGCCGCGTTATTAAAAAATATTGTCCCGGCTATGCAGATTACGGCATCGATCGATAATTACGCGGAGATCGAAACGACACTCGCGGCCGCACCGGTAGACGTGATTTTTTTATCCGGCATGGAGAAATATCACGCGGGATATGACTGCCTGAAATATATCAGGAAGATGAAAGTCCTTTATCCCGACGTACTTATTTGCATGTATTCCGCACCGGCAAATTCCTGGCTGTGGATACGCGGTGAAATAGACGCCTATCTCTCGCTGCAGGACCCGCTTTATCACTGGCGAGCCAGCGTATTAAAAATGGTCGATAGCCGTTATCGCCCAATAAAAAAACCCACGGCGTTATCGCTGACGCCGGGTGAATGGAGGGTATTGAAGGAACTGCGAAAGGGTCTGGATATGCGTTACATCGCCGAAACAGAGCAGCTTTCTTACCGTCGTGTCAGCGCGTTAAAAAGCTCAGCGATAAGAAAACTCGGGCTCAGGAACAAGACAGATTTGCTGGTCTTTTTAACCAGTTAGACCTGCTGCTTTCAGAGCAAATCTCGACATAACACCATAATGGAATCAGGACAATGAAAGCTCAATTCAATAATAAAACGCTGCTCGCGATCGCTATTGCGGCATTACTGCCAGCGGGCACGGCCCTGGCTGCCGGCACCAGCGGCGGCACGGTGAACTTTAGCGGCAAAGTGGTGACTTCCGCCTGCGCCATCAGCGCAGGAAGCGCCAACATTGACGTGGATATGGGTGAAGTGCGTACCGCAACGCTGGCGACCGCCGGCAGCGAAGCCAGCACGGCAAAAGCGTTTGCCATCACCCTGGAAGATTGCGAAATCGCCGATACATCAGCCTCTACGGATGAGAACCCGATTGCCGCCACAACCGTGGCTGTCACCTTCACCGGCACGCCGGACACTTCCGATGTTAATAGCTTGTCCGTCGGGGCAAACGGCAGCGCCAACTCTGCGCAAAACGTGGCTATTCGCCTTTATGACGAGCAGGGCAACGTGGTGAAGCTGGGTGAACCCGCTTCGGCCATCCCTCTGCGTAAGGGTGCCAACACCCTGAACTTCAGCGCGAAATATTACTCGCCGAAGGGCGGCGCCACCGCGGGTGATGCCAGCGCCGTCGCAACCTACACAGTGACCTATTCGTAATCTTCAGGCCCGGTCTGCGAGCCGGGCCTGTCTTATCTTTCAGGAGTAACACTATGCGCGTAAACACATGGATTTGCCTGGCGGGCGCGTTATGTTCCTCCGCCGTCTATGCCGGCGGCGTGGGGCTGGGCGCAACGCGATTGGTCTACTCCAGCGCCACCAGCCAGGCCATGATGCAGGTGAGAAACACCCATCCCGACGCCACGTTCCTCATCCAGTCCTGGATGGAGAATGAGAAAGGCGAACGCACCAACGACTTCGCGATCACGCCGCCGCTGTACGTCATGAAACCGGCCAGCGAAAGCGCGGTGAAAATCATGTTTACCGGTAAGGCCCTGCCAGAGGATCGGGAGACGCTCTACTGGATGACGGTCAAAGCCATCCCCCAGCAGGCGAAAAGCGGCGCCGGGAATACGCTGCAGTTTGCATCGGCTAACCGCATCAAGGTCTTTTATCGCCCGGAGGGACTCAGTGAGACCCCGGGAGAGGCGTGGAAAAAACTGGCCGGTGCCTACCGTGCCGGAAAAGTCACGCTCAGCAACCCCACGCCGTACTACCTCACCACCATCAACGTGAAAATTGACGGTATGCCGGTGCAGCCGGTGATGGTGCCCCCGAAAGGCAGCGTGACGCTGGCCGAAACCTTCAGCCATGCGGGCAGCATGAGCTATCAAACCATTAACGATTACGGGGCATGGACCCCCGCCACGCGCGCGTCGTTATCCCAATAATAAAAACAGTAAGGCGTGACCACGTGAAAATAAAAATCCTGTGCGCCACGGTGATCTCCCTGGTGATTCGGCAAGCCGTGGCTGCTGAAAGCGAGCTGCAATTTAACCCCGCGTTCCTCAACGGCGAGAGCGCAAACAGCGCCGATCTCGCCTGGGTCAACGCCGGGAGCGCGTTGCCGCCGGGTGATTACAACCTCAACGTGTATATCAATACGAATTATGCGTTCACGGGTAACGTCACGTTCCGCCTTGCTGAGGACAGCACGGGTGAAGCGCTGCCCTGCCTCACGCCTGAGCAATTCGACGCGCTGGGCATCGATAGCCATCAGGCGAAGGGCGGAGCGCTGCCGCTGGCGCAGCGCTGCATTTTCTTAACGAAGGCGTTTGCGGATACGCAGTTTGATCTGGACCAGAAGACGCTCACCCTGAGCTTCACCGTACCGCAAAGTGCGATGCGAAATTTGCCGCGCGGGTACGTCAGCCCGGAAAGCTGGGAGGCGGGCATTCCTGCCGCGTGGCTGAATTACGTGGTCAATGGCTCGAACAATGAGTATCGCGGCGAGACGCGCACGCGGGAACAGCAGCTGTTTGCGAGCCTCAACAGCGGCGTCAACCTGGGCGCGTGGCGGCTGCGTGATTTCACCACGTGGACCAAAGACAGCAATGAGCTTACCCACGTGCAGACCTGGCTGCAGCGCGATATTCACGCCCTGCGCGCGCAGGTGTATGCCGGGGAAACGTACACCTCGGCGCAGGTGTTCGACTCCGTGGGCCTGCGCGGTATCGCCCTGAAAACCGATGACAACATGCTGCCCGCAAGCCTCAGCGGCTATGCGCCTGAAGTCCGGGGCATCGCGCGCAGCAACGCCACGGTCACGGTTCGTCAGAACGGCAACATCATCTATCAAACCTCCGTCCCGCCGGGGGCGTTTGTGCTGAAAGATCTCTACCCGACCTCCTCGGGAGGCGATCTGGCGGTCACCATTCAGGAGAACGACGGCAGCAAAACGCAATACACGCTTCCCTTTGCGAGCGTGCCGAACCTGGTGCGTAACGGACAGGTGAAATATGCCCTGGGCGCCGGGAAATACCGTCCGACGGGCAATCAGGATGCGCCCTCTTTCGCGCAGGGCGAGCTGTTCTACGGCTGGCGATACGGCCTGACGTTTTACGGCGGGGCGCAGTTTGCCGATCGCTATAACGGCCTGGCCCTCGGGTTTGGGCAAAACCTCGGCCGCTTTGGCGCCTACTCCATCGACCTGACCCACGCCCGCAGCCAGCTGGCGGACGATCGGCACTATACCGGTGATTCGGTGCGCCTGCGCTACAGCAAGCTGCTGAACGACATTGGCACGCGGGTTAACTTCTTCTCGCTGCGCTACTCCACGAAAGGGTTTTATACCCTCAGCGACACCACGTACAAAGGCATGTCGGGCGGATCGCCAAAGCAGACGGTGGAAGACGATGGCACCGTCACCACCCAATACGACACCGTGTACAACCTGCGCATGTCGCGCAAGGCAAAAAACCAGCTGCTGCTGTCGCAGCCGATGGGACAATACGGCTCGCTGTCACTGTCATGGGATCAGCAGACCTACTGGAACACGTCAAATACCACGCAAAGCCTGCAGTTTGCGTGGAACGCCACGTTTCGCAACGTGTCGCTTGGCGTCAGCGTCCAGCGAAGCTCGAGCCTGTATGACGACAAGAAAGATAACATCCTGTCGATGTCAATTTCGGTCCCGCTGGGCAACCCGACGCTGTCGACCCGCGCGCGCTTTACCACGACCCATGCGGACTCCACCGGCACCACCACCAGCACGGGCGTGAGCGGCTACCTGCCGGGTGAGGAGAATCTGTTCTACAGCGTCAACCAGCGCTACAGCTCCCGACAGCACTACGGCGGCGATGCCACCCTGCAGTACGAAGGCGCGTGGGGAGACTACAACCTGGGCTACAGCTACGCCAGCGACTCCCGCAACCTCAGCTACGGCATCAGCGGCGGCGCGGTAGTGCATGAAGATGGCCTGACGCTGAGCCAGCCGCTCGGGAACACCAACATTCTGGTAAAAGCGCCGGGAGCCAGCAACGTCGCCGTGCTTAACCATAAGGGCATCAAAACGGACAGCCGGGGCTACGCGGTGATCCCGTACGCCACGCCGTATCGCGTCAACCAGGTCGCGCTGGACGTGACGACCGCCGGCAATGACGTGGAGCTGGAAAACGCCATCGCCAACAAAACGCCTACCGATGGCGCCCTGGTTCGCGCCACCTTCATCACGCACCAGGGGGCTAAAGCGATGTTTATCGTGCGTCACGGCAACGACGTGCTCCCCTTCGGCACGCTGGTCTCGCTCGATGATGACAAAACCAGCGGCATCGTCGGCGATGGCGGCAGCCTGTATCTCTCCGGTTTGTCAGAGAAGGGCACGCTGAACGCCGTGTGGGGCCGCGGCAGCCGCCAGCGCTGCGCCATTACCTACGCCTTAAACAAGCAGAACTATAACGCCCGCACCGGTCTCTATTCTCAGGAGGTGGTATGTCAGTAACGTTCCGGATCGGCTGCATCGCACTGCTGGTTTTCGCTCTCCCCGTTCGCGGGTATGACGTGCTGGTCTCCGTCACCGGCAATGTGATTGGCAACACCTGCGTGGTTGCAGAGGGCGCTGAGGTGCAAAACGTGCCTCTGGGCACCATTGGTATTAAACAGTTCAGCCGTGCCGGAGCCGTCAGCAATATCAAAACGCCCTTTACGCTCAGGCTTGAAGCGTGCGGGCCAACCTTTGCTGGCGTAAAAATCCGCTTCAGCGGTACGCCGGATGATGCCAACCCGCAGCTGCTGAAGATTGCTGACGGTGGCGCTACCGGCGTGGCGGTGCAGATCCTCGATAAAGAGAGCGTACTCATTCCCCTGAATACAAAGACCACCGCATACGGAACCGCGGGAGATGACAGCGTACAGATGACCTTCTATGCGCAGCTGGTTGCCACTGGCGCACCCGTGAGCGCCGGCGATGTGTCAGCCCTCGCCACCTGGACAACGGAGTATCTATGATGCGTTTAGCGTTTCTTCTCAGCGGATTTCTTTTCTGCGCCAGCGTGCAGGCTCTGGACTGGAAATCGGACATTACGCTCTCCCCTCAGCCGATGACCTACAGCGGGCCGGCGGATTCCGTGGTGCCGGGCAGCATTATCGGCTCGACCTGGAGCGCCACCGCCAGCGTGCAGCAGGTGTTCTGGTGCGGGATTGTTTTTACCTGCAACAAAGGCACGCTGCAGCCCAGCAGCAGCGCCATCACGAGCGGTGCGACGGTCACCGTCGACGGGGTGAACTACACCGTTTTTGAGACCGGCGTACCGGGCGTGGGGTATATCATCGGGCTGAAGGATTTTAAGGGAACAAAATACATTCCCCTGCAAACCGGTATCACGCAAAGCTACCCGGCAGAGGGCACCAGCGGGTTTGCTCAGGATCTGGGCTGGTCTGCAAAGGTCACCTTTATTAAAACCGGTGCCGCCCTGAAATCCGGCGTCTATAACATCCCGACCATCAACGCCGCGGTGCTCACCGCCTATAACAACGAAACGAAAACGGCGCAGGTCATCATCAGCCCGACCACCATCACGGTGACCGCCAGCGGGTGTACGGTTGGCAGCAAAAACGCCAGCGTGGCGCTGGGCACCATTGATATTCGCACTCTGCCCACGGTGGGAAGCACGTCACCATCGGGAACGTTTACCGTCGGCCTGACCTGCGACGCGAACGTGGCGGTTCACGCGGTGATGACCGATCAGACCACGCCGTCGAACACCTCGTCGGTGGTGACCCTGACCGGAGACTCAACGGCGTCCGGCGTTGGGGTGCAGTTTTTCTACAACGGCAGCGGGCCGCTGACGATGGGGCCGGACAGCTCGGCTGCGGGCGCAACCGGCCAGTTCTTTATCCAGAGCACCACGGCGGCGCAGACGCTCACGCTGCCGTTCCAGGCGCAGTACATCAGAACCGGCGAACTGGTCCCCGGCTCGGCCAACGCGCTGGCCAGCATTACGTTTTCCTACCAGTAGGGGCTACTGCTTCACCCACACCAGCTGGTCAACCCGGAAGCCCAGACTGCGCGCGGTGTTCAGGTAATCCTGCTTCACCGCATCCGGAATGGTTGGCGTGCGCGACAGGATCCACAGGTAATCGCGGTTCGGGCCGCTGACCAGGGCGTACTGGTACTTATCGTCCAGCCTGATCACGTTATAGCCGCCGTAGAACGGGCCGAAGAAGGACACCTTAAGCGCGGCGGTGGTTGGCTCGCCGGTAAAGTACGCTTTGCCTTCGCTCTCGTTCCACTTGTTCTTCACCGGATCGTAGCCCCGGTTGAGCACGCTAATACCGCCGTCGCTGCGCTCGCCGTAGGTCGCCGTCACCTGCTCCAGCCCGCGTTCGAAGCGGTTTTCCAGACGGGCGACTTCGTACCATTTGCCGAGATAGCGGCTGGCTTCGAAGTTGGTAATAGGCTGCACGCCTTTCGGCGGCGTGGGGGATTTACAGGCGACCAGCGTCAAAGCAATCGCAACACCGGTCACAACGGGCCATAGCTTCATGAGAATTCCTTTCATTTGCGCGGTTGGATGTTAAGTGTAGTGCACCGTTTCGGCGCTTCATCCCGTTCGGGAAAATTCGTAGTATATTGAGAGTATTCCTCCACTCTGGACACGGACATGGCTTACTCCATCGGCGAATTCGCCAGACTCAGCGGCATCACCGCCACCACCCTGCGGGCGTGGCAGCGTCGCTATGGTTTACTCAAGCCACAGCGCACGGAAGGCGGCCACCGCCAGTACAGCGACGAGGACGTCCAGCAGGCGCTAAAAATTCTCGACTGGGTCAAAAAAGGCGTCCCGATCGGCCAGGTCAAACCTCTGCTGGAGCGCCCGACGCCGGGTCGGACCAACAACTGGCAAACCCTGCAGCAGAACATGCTGCAACGCCTGCAGGACGGCAAGGTCGAGTCCCTGCGCCAGATGATTTACGACGCCGGACGCGAATACCCTAGGCCGGAGCTGGTCGCGAACGTGCTGCGCCCGCTGCGCAGCCAGGTCTCGGCCAACGTCGCCGCCGCCATGACCCTGCGTGCGATCCTCGACGGCATCATCATCGCCTACACCTCGTTTTGCCTCGAAGGCGATAAAAAAGCGCCGGGCGATAACATTCTGCTCAGCGGCTGGCACCTGAACGACCCGTGCGAGATCTGGCTCGAAGCCTTAACGCGCACCGGGCAGGGCCACCGAATCGACATCCTGCCGGTTCCGCCTGACGCGCTGGCACCGGAAATTTTCCCGGAGCGCAAATGGCTTCTGGTCATCAGCGGCAAACTCACCGCCGGGCGGAAAAAACAGGTGGAGCAGTGGCAGCAGCAGGTATCGCTTGAAGTGATTATCCTCTGATAATTTTCTCCTGCGGGAATCTTCACGAAAAGTTGAATATTTTCCCGCGCCGCAGATGCTAACGTTTTCCTGTGACGAATAACTCAACAGGAAAACACCATGAAAAAAACTGCCCCTCTGCTGATCCTGGCCTCGATGGCCTTTGCCCCTGCCGCCTTTAGCGCCCCTGCCGGCACGCTGAGCGTCCACATTCTCGACCAGCAAACCGGGATGCCGCCATCGGACGTGACCGTTACGCTGGAGAAACAGCAGCAGGACAAATGGACCCCGATTGCCAACGGCAAAACCGACCACGACGGCCGCATCAAATCGCTCTATCCGCAGGATCAGGACATGCAGCCTGGCGTGTATAAAGTGACCTTCAAAACCGCAGAGTACTTCCACGGCAAAAAGCTGGACTCCTTCTTCCCGGAGATCCCGGTGCTGTTTACCGTGACCCGCACCAACGAGAAGCTGCACATTCCGCTTCTGCTGAGCCAGTACGGTTACTCGACCTACAAGGGCAGTTAAGACGCGTTGATTTTAAAGGAATAAAAAAAATAGTTCCGCTAATACTTGGACAAATTAGTCATGTTGTGTAAGTTTTAATTATATGAACGGGAGGACTACACCATGACAACGAAACCTGTGCTCGGTATTAGCGGATGTTTGACCGGATCCGCCGTTCGCTTTGACGGCGGACACAAGCGTATGGGCTTCGTCATGGATGAGCTGGCCCAGTGGGTGAATTTCAGGCCCGTCTGCCCTGAAATGGCCATCGGCCTGCCGACCCCTCGCCCGGCCATACGCCTGACGCTGACGGACAGCGGCGAAACGCAGCTCCGTTTCAGCAAACCGCCTCATGATGACCTCACGCAGAAAATGGCCGAGTTCACGGCGGACTATCTGCCAAAAATCGGCGATCTGTCGGGATTTATCGTCTGTGCAAAATCCCCAAGCTGCGGCCTGGAACGCGTGCGGCTGTACGATGAAAACGGCAACCGGGGCCGCAAGGAGGGCGTCGGGCTGTTCACCGCCGCCCTTCTTGAAACCTACCCGTGGCTGCCCGTCGAGGAAGACGGTCGGCTGCACGACCCGGTGCTGCGGGAAAACTTTATCGAGCGGGTATTTGCCCTGCACGAGCTAAACACGCTGCGCGCTAAAGGTCTCACGCGACGTGGGCTGCTGGATTTCCACAGCCGCTATAAATTGCAGCTGCTGGCGCACCATCAGGCGGGCTACCGTGAAATCGGCCCGTTCGTTGCCTCGCTGCACGAGTGGGAAGACCTGGACGCCTTCTTCGTGGCGTACCGGGAAAAACTAATGACCATCCTGAAAAAACCCGCCTCGCGGAAGAATCACACCAACGTGCTGATGCATATCCAGGGGTATTTCCGTAACCAGCTGAACACCCGCCAGCGCGGCGAACTGCGCGACGTGATCCTGCACTATCGCAACGGACAGTTGCCTATTCTCGCCCCGATCACGCTGCTGAAGCACTACCTGGCCGAATACCCCGACCGGTATCTGATGACGCAAAACTACTTTGATCCCTATCCTGATGATTTGGGTCTGCGTCTGGCAGTCAAGTGATCATAAAAATGCGAAGGCCCCATTGACCCATAGAGGCCCAAAGCAGTACCCCGTTTAGACGACATCCTCACTGTCGTCTCTTTTTTGCATTTCATCTCAAAGACTGTAATTATATACAGGCTTATTCTGCGAAAGGGGCCTGCCTGTGATCAACACCCTGCACATTCAAAACTACCGCTCCATCCGCGAGATGTCGCTGGAGCTGGAGCAGCTTAATATCGTCTTCGGGCCGAACGGCACCGGAAAATCGAATATCTACAAGGCGATACATCTGATGCACAGCGCCGCGCAGGGGCAGTTTTCCCAGGCGCTGGCAAACGAGGGCGGCATTCTGAAGGTGTTCTGGGCAGGCAAAACCCGTAGCGACCAGCTGCGGCGGATGAACCTCGCGGTGGAAACAGAGACCTACGAATACGAGCTGCAGGTCGGGTTTGTGGAGAAGCTGCCCTATCCCTCGCAGTTTCAGCTCGACCCGGTGATCAAAGAGGAGTCCATCTGGCTGAGCGGCCAGCACCGGCGGCCTTCGTCACAGCTGATGAAGCGTAAGAACCAGGCCGTGTTTCTGAACAACGTGCATCACGAGAAAGTGACCCACAGCGGCACGCTGTACGAGAACGAATCGGTGTTCGGACAGCTCGGCGAACCGCATCTTTATCCGGAAGTGTCGCAGATGCGTGAGTCCCTGCGTAACTGGCGCTTTTATCATGAGTTTTCTGTATCAATTGGCTCGGCGATGCGCGCCCCGCAGGTCGGCTTCCGCTCCCCGGTGCTGGCCAGCGACGGCGCCAACCTGGCGGCCGCGTTTCAGACCATCGTCGAGATCGGCGACGAGCTGCTGCTGATGCGCATCCTTGACCAGGCCTTCCCCGGCTGCGTGTTTTACAGCGACAACACCGGCGGACGTTTTCGCATGATGATGCAGCGCGAGGGGCTGAGCAGACCGCTGGAACCGGCGGAGTTCTCCGACGGCACCCTGCGCTTTCTGTGCCTGGCGGTGGCGCTGTTAAGCCCGCGCCCACCGGCGTTTATCGCACTCAACGAACCGGAAAACAGCCTGCACCCGCAGATGCTGCCCGCCCTTGCGAGCTTAATTGCCGAGGCCAGCCGCTACTCGCAGATCTGGCTCACCAGCCACTCGCCGGAGCTGGCAAAGTTGATTGAGAAGCAGAGGTCGTTTTCGCTGTATCAGCTATCGATGGTTGAGGGGGAGACGCGGGTGGAGAGGCTGGGGTAAGCCGCATTCTCTTCCTTTGAAGCCCAATAAAATGAAATCTTCATTTTTTCTCTTTCACCTGCAGGGACTGCCCCCCTCCAATGATGAACCCTGCGCCTACAGAGATTTTGAGCGCAGTAATCAAGTCGCTCCACTTGAAATCAAAATCATTAAGGAAGAGATACGAGGCCGCTGCAATTAGCAGACGGCCTGCAGCCATAGTGATAAAGAGGCCTGACATCCAGAGTAATACCAGTAACAGGAAAAGTTTTATTCGAGGATTAATCATCATTTCTATAACTACCACAATCGCTTTCGTGATATTGATATTTCGTTTGGCAGTACGTCGAGATTGAGGCTCTCTCTATCCACATTTGCTTCAACGTATCATTCCAATAAAGAAACCCAGATACCCGGCCCGACTTAACCATAAAAAGGGGCTAGTGAGGCTGGACAACCTGAGACTGGTCAATTCTCTCATGGGTGCAAGCCCATCATTTTTGATAACGACATTTTTTGCGCAATAGCGACAGTGCATAATTAGAAACAAAATCCCGGCGATCACGAGACCAAAATAGCTTTCTCGACTCCCCCAAAAATGTGCGCTTAATTTTAAATAAGTTAATCCCCATACGCTTAGTAAAAAGACAATAAACGAACATGCTGCGATATTCATGTCTCGCTTACTGCCCAGCCCAAAAAAGAGCGCATCAAAGAAAAACATAGAGGTAAAAGGTGACTGGACGCTTCTTCCCGTCACTTTACTAAAGCGAAGAAACACGGCCGTTCCAACTGCAAAAGCGAAAAGTGCAATTCCTAATAATACATAAATCATTTCATGAGTCCTTTTTGCCACCTCATTCAATGTACCTATCTGTTCTTCGACAGGTAAGAAATTATATTATCGGCATCAGGTTTGTTTGGTTGAGACTTAGTACTCAACACATTTTCTTCTGCCGCTATATGCTCTCCTGTATCAGGCTCCTCACCCTGCTTAGTATCATTAGAACAGCAAGTACGCCCAAAGGTGCATTGGGTCACGCCATCGTCTGGTTGGCATCATTCATCGCATCACCGGTATTGTTGCCAGCAACCGAGAGTGGAGAGGCTGGGGTAGTACAATCTCTTCCTACCCAACTTACCGGGGTGGGTCTTCGGATCGGTTCTTTTCCTTTGCCATAACGCACTGTATTCCTCCAATGAGGATCCCTCCACTAATGGCAAGGGTAGTAGCTTCAACAAGATCACTGATTGGAAAATCAAATTGTCCGATGAAAAAGAAGCTGACCAGGGCAATCAACAAACGTCCAAATAAAAGCGTGGCAAATATTCCTGCTATCCAAACAGCGGCCAGTAACAAGAATAATTTTACCCTTGTAGTAATCATTATTTTTCCTCTGCCTGAAGGCGGCAAACTGGTGAAGGACTGTAACCACTAGCTTCTGTAGGTTCCTGAATGCTCAAATTTCTTAACCTTTCGTTATTACAGAACTTTCACGCTAGTTCTGCAGACGAAACGTCTTTCGCCACTCCGCCGGACTGACCCCAAAACGCGCCTTAAACTGCTGTCGCCAGGTGACGGCGGAATTAAACCCCACCAGCTCGGCCACGCGCTCAATCGGCATATTTCCGGCTTCAAGCAGGATCTGGCTGCGCCGCAGGCGTTCGGCGGTAAGCCAGTCGGCAACGCTCATTCCCGTGGCTTTAATAAAATGGCGGGTCAGGGTGCGGCGGCTCATCGAAACCACCTCCGCCAGCGAGTCCAGGCTATGCGGTTCGGTGATGTGCCGCTGCAGGTAGTCGATCAGGCAGTTAATGCGTCCGTCGCGGGTATCTTTGGGTACCGGCTGGGCGATGAACTGCGCCTGCCCGCCCTCGCGGTGGGGCGGAACAATCATCCGACGGGCAATCTGGTTGGCGACCACGCTGCCAAAGCGCTGGCGAATGATATACAGGCAGCAGTCCAGCGCCGCCGCGGTACCGGCGGAGGTGATGATATTGCCGTCATCCACGTAGAGCGCATTGATATCCAGCTGAACGTGCGGGAAAAGGGACTGGAACTGATGCTCGAACTCCCAGTGGGTGGCCGCACGTTTGCCGTCGAGGAGCCCCGCCCAGGCCAGCACAAACGCCCCCAGACACAGCCCGACGATTTCCGCGCCGTTGTCTCTCGCCTGCACCAGGCTGTCGAGCAGCGCCTGGGGCGGGCGTTCAAGGACGTGCTGCCAGTAGGGAACGACAACAATATCGGCCTGACCAAGGGCGGTAAAATCCTGCGTGGCGTTGAGGGCAAATCCGTCTTTTGAGGTGAGAAAACCCGGCGTTTCGGCGCAGATCGTCACGTTAAAGCGCTTTTCGCCGGAGACCGAATCGCCAAACAGAATGCAGGGAACGGAGTAGTGGAACGGGCTGAACCCGTCTACCGCGACAATCGCGACGTTGATTAGCGACATCAGTTCCTCCTTTCCCTTTAACGCACTCAGAATATAACGGTTTCGCCATCCTGGGGAATGCTCACTGCGTCACTCACCTGATTGGCTTCAACGTACTCACGCAGCGCGCTGCGGGTCAACAGGCAGTGGTTAATCGCCTCCATATGGATCGCCACAATGTTGGCCTGCGGCAGCAGGAAATGAACGTTGAGCACATCCTCCTGCCCCATAATAATGGGCCCAAAACCAATGACGTGGGCATAGCCAGCGTTCAGTACCACCACGTCCGGCTGGTGCTTTTGCAGGTCGGCCGCCACTTCGTCACGCCAGATGGTATCCCCGGCAAGATAAAGCGTCTTCTCATCGGGATGACGCAGCACCACGCCGCAGGCCTCGCCCAGACGCTCCGCCAGCTCCGGCACGGCGTAAGCGCGATCGGTGCCGTGCTGCCCGCCGTGGGTTTTCGTAATCTGAATATCGCCGAAGAAGGTCGCGTCGGCCATGACCGTCAGGTTGCTGAATCCCTGGCTGCGCAGCAGCGCGGCGTCACGATCGTTTTGCACGTAGATAGGTTTATCTTTGGCGATCAGCTCCGCTGCGGTGCGATCCCAGTGATCGTCATGGGTATGGGTGACGATCACCGCGTCGGCGTCCAGCAGCGTGTTGACGTCAACGGGGAGTTCGACCGTCGGGTTACGACGTTCGGCATACGCCGTGCCGGGAAAGCCCGGATAAGCCCCCTTCGGGGCCAGCATCGGGTCGATTAAAAGACGTTTTCCGGCGTAGGTAATCAGCTGGGTGGCGTTGCGAATGTGGGTAATGTTCATGGGCTATCCTCCGGTGGGTGTGATAAGGAGGATAGCCAGCCGTCACTATTGGCGCTGTGGGCTAAAGGGCGATTACCGATGGAATCGGGCCAATTTAAGCCACCCGTTTTCCGTCAGATCGTTTACCAGCCCGGCACCGCCCCGCCGTTAAAGATCGTTTCAGCCGCTTTTGCCACTTCAGGCGACTGATAGGACTGGATAAATTCCTTCACGTTCTCCGCGTCTTTGTTGTCTTCGCGCGTCACTACGATGTTCACGTACGGCGAGTTTTTGTCTTCAATAAAGACGCTGTCATGCACCGGCGACAGCCCGGTTTGCTGAATATAGGTGGTGCTGATAATGGCGACATCCACTTTTGGGTCGTCCAGCACGCGCGGCAGCTGTGCCCCTTCCAGCTCCATAATTTTCAGCTGTTTAGGGTTGGCGGTAATATCCAGCGCCGTCGGCAGCAGCCCGGTGCCCGGCTTCAGGGTAATGAGCTTCTCCTTTTGCAGCAGCAACAGCGCGCGGCCAAGGTTGGTCGGGTCGTTTGGAATGGCGATAGTCGCCCCGTCCTTCAGGTCAGAGACGGATTTGATTTTGCGGGAATAGCCGGCCATCGGAAAAACAAAGGTGTTCGCCACGGCCACCAGCTTGTAGTTATGCGCCTTGTTATCCTCAGCGAGGAACGGGCGATGCTGGAAGACGTTAGCATCCAGTTCCCCCTGGTTGGTGGCATCGTTAGGCAACAGCGAGCCGCTGAAGCCGACCAGCTCCACGTCCAGGCCATATTTCTCTTTTGCCACCTTTTTGGCAACTTCCGCTACGTCCTGTTCAGCGCCGTTGATGACGCCCACTTTAATGTGTTTGGCATCGCTGCCACTTTGATCGCATCCTGCCAGCAGCAGGCCAGCAAGTACCAGAGCACCCAATCGACGTTTCACAAGACAGTTCCTTTTGCTAAATGTTGTAGTGACTATATCGACAACGAGGCGGTGAAATAAAAACCGAAAAAGAATCAATAAGAAGGATAAGTTATATGCGGCCTATTGCCGGGTGGCGCTGCGCTTACCCGGCCTACGCGCGGAGATGTTGTAGGCCCGGTAAGCACAGCGCCACCGGGCGATGGGCATCACGCCTGCCGGCGCAGCGGCGCCTCGCGTAAAAACCATGACAGCGCAAACGCCAGCACCATAATGCCCGCCGCCAGCAGGAACACCGCATGAATGGCCGAGCCGAACGCATCAAGGTAGTCCAGCCTCAGGGCGTCAGGCAGATGATGAATGGCGGTCGGGTTCAGCTCGTGCGGCAGCTCTGCCCCTTCAGGCAATCTGTCCATCAGCCCCGCCTGGAGAACATGGGTGAACACCGCGCCAAACAGCGCAACACCGATCGCCCCGCCGATGGAGCGGAACAGCGTGACGCCAGAGGTCGCCACCCCGTATTGCTCGGCAGAGACGCTGTTCTGTACCGCCAGCACCAGCACCTGCATCACCAGACCCAGCCCCATGCCCAGCACGCTGGTGAACAGATACAGCTGCCAGGTTGGGGAGGTGAGCGAAATGCGCGTCAGTAAAAACATCCCCACCACGCCGAGCAGGGTGCCGAGGATCGGGAACAGGCGGTATCTCCCGGTATGGCTAATAATGCGCCCGCTGATAATGGAGGTCAGCAGCAGCCCGCCCATCAACGGTATGAGCTGCAAACCGGCCTGCGTTGGCGTGGCGTCTTTCACCACCTGCAAATACAGCGGCAGGAAGGTCACCGAGCCAAACAGCGACATGCCGATGATAAAGCCAATCAGGCTGCAGAGCAGGAAGCTACGGTCGCGGAACAACGACAGTGGGATAATCGGCTCCCACGCCAGCCGCTCCTCGTAGATAAACCCGGCAATGCCCGTCAGGCCAAAAGCCAGAATGCACCACAGCTGTGGGTCGCTCCATTGACGAACGGTCCCGCCTTCGGTGGTGAACAGGATGATGCAAAGCAGCGCCATGCTGAGGTAAATCGCCCCCAGATAGTCAATCTCATGCTTGCTGCGCCGCGCGCTGCCGTGGAATACCGCGCCGATGACCAGCAATGCAAACAGCCCCAGCGGCAGATTGATGTAGAAAATCCAGCGCCAGGACGCGTGCTGGACGATAAACCCGCCAATGAGCGGCCCGATGACCGTTGCCAGCCCAAACACGCCGCCAAACAGCCCCTGATAGCGCCCGCGATCGGCAGGCGGGATTACGTCCGCCACGGCGGCCATGCTGATGACCATCAGGCCGCCGCCGCCCAGGCCCTGAAGGGCGCGCATCAGCACCAGCTGGGTCATGTTTTGCGCCAGCCCGCACAGCGCGGAACCCACGAGGAACAGCACAATGGCGATTTGCAGGACGATTTTACGCCCAAACAGATCGCCAAACTTTCCGTACAGCGGCACCACGATGGTGGAACTGAGGATATAGGCCGTGACCACCCAGGAGAGTTTATCCAGGCCGCCCAGTTCGCCGACAATGGTCGGCAGCGCCGTGGAGACAATTGTTTGATCCAGCGCGGAGAGCAGCATCACTAGCAGCAGCGCGCTGAACAGCAGCTTGATCGACGGCGCTTTCTGCGCGGGTTGAGCCATTACGTCAGACTCCATAAGACATCACTTGAAATTAATTAATCGTATAATTAATATTTGTGGAAGTGATGAATAAGATCAAGAGATACTGTGGCCATGCCAGCACAAAAGGACAATTCTGAACCGCGCCGCCCGGGCCGCCCTCGCGGGGGTAAACGCGTCACCGCCAGCCGCGAACAGCTGCTGGATATCGCCCTGAACCTCTTTTCTCGTCAGGGGATCGCCAATACCTCACTCAACGCCATTGCCAAAGAGGCGGGCGTCACGCCCGCGATGCTGCACTATTACTTCAACTCCCGAGAGCAACTGCTGGATGCGATGATTGAGGAGCGTTTCCTGCCGTTACGCGAGCGGATCGGAACGATTTTCGCCGATAACCGGGATTCTCCGGTCAACGCCCTGACGGAAATGGTAAAGGTGCTGGCAGAGCTGGCGGAACAGTATCATTGGTTTGCGCCGCTGTGGATGCAGGAGGTGATTGGCGAAATGCCGGTCCTGCGCACCCATCTGCAAGCGCGGTTTGGTGATGAGAAGTATCAGGCGACGCTCGCCACCCTCAAAGGCTGGCAGCAGGAAGGGAAGCTGAATCAGGCGCTGGCACCCGAGCTGCTGTTTACCACATTACTGAGCCTGGTACTGGTGCCGTTCTCACGCATGCGCAATGACGAGAGGCTAAAATCCCTCTCGCCGGAAATCATTGTCCGTCATGCGCTTGCCGTAATCGGCACCGGGATCGGCGGTTAAAGCGCCTTTGCCAGATAGTGGCGCTGCATGCCCGCATAGGGGTAATCCTGCAGCGACATCTGTAGCCGGTAGCCCTGCTTTTCATAGAACGGGCGTGCCTGGAAGCTGGCGGTATCGACCAGCGCGTGCTTGCAGCCCTGGCGTCGGGCTTCATCTTCTGCCGTTGTGATGAGCTCGCTGCCGACGCCGGAACCACGCACGCTATCGCTAACCCACAGAAAATCAATATTTAACCAGTCGCCTTTACGCACCCCAACTAGCCCGCCGAGCATGATTCCTTTTTCGTCCCGCACGTAAACGCCAATATCCCCGCTGAAGTTCGCCAGATCTAAAAACTGCCCGTTATAGGCTCTCAGCCCCGTTAATAACTCTTCTTTCTCTTCGGGTGTGACTTTTTTAGTAATGCTCAATTGCATAATGTTCTCCTTATTTTCAGCGCAATCTGAATATCTCACAGCTTAACCTTCATAAAAACTCCTTATTTCCTCCATTGTTTAATCCAGGAAATATTCATTCAATATGTAAATAAAAAAAGCCTTTCCAATACGCACCTAAAACGTATAATGAGAACGATCATTCTCACTTTTACACGGTAGCCGACGATGAGCACAAAGCTGGAAGAACGACAAAAATTGCGCCAGGACGAGATCATCACCGCCGCGCGCCGCTGCTTTCGCGCCAGCGGGTTTCACGCCGCCAGCATGTCGCAGATCGCCAGCGAGGCGAAGCTCAGCGTCGGGCAAATTTACCGTTATTTCAGCAACAAAGACGCGATTATCGAAGAGATGATCCGCCGCATCATCGACTCGCGCATTGAGGAGATGCAGGGTAAAACCCTGGTAGAAGGGATGCCGCAGGCACTCGCCTGGCGACAGACCCTCAACGAAGATGACGATGCGCTGATGCTGGAAATGTCCGCGGAGGCCACGCGTAATCCGCAGGTGGCGACGATGCTGATCGAAGCCGAATCGCGCATGTTCGCCAACGCCTGCGAGCACCTGAAAAAACAGTTTCCCCACCTGAGCGACGAGCATATTCGCTGCTGCGTGGAGATTACCGCCGTGATGATTGAGGGGACGATTTATCGTCGATTAACCCCCTTAAAAGTCCCGTCAGAACAATTAGAACCCCTTTATCAGGATATTTTAAATATGCTTTTCTCTGCGAAGTAATCGCATATGAATAATTAGCGGGAATTAGTAATTCCCCTTTTTTACATTTCTGGCTCTGCCAGAGATGCGGTATCGCTGTGCCTTTAAATAGCCCTCCTCCCTGTTAAGCCATTAACGGGGCAGGCGTCGTTCACCCTGGAAAAAGATTATGAAAAACATAACAACCTCCATCGCGGCATTATTTCTCCTGACCGGGTGCGATAATGCGCAAACATCTGCTCCCCAGCGTCCTCTTCCGGAAGTGGGGATTGTCACTCTCATGAGCCAGCCTGTTTCCGTCGTCAGCGAATTGACCGGCCGCACCGCCGCAGCCATGAGCGCCGAAGTGCGCCCGCAGGTGGGCGGCATTATCCAGAAGCGCCTGTTCACCGAAGGCGATACGGTCAAGGCCGGGCAGGCGCTGTATCAAATTGACCCTTCCAGCTACCGCGCGGCGTTTGATGAAGCCGCCGCGGCGCTGAAGCAGGCGCAGGCGCTGGTAGCAGCCGACTGCCAGAAGGCCCAGCGCTATGCGCAGCTGGTGAAAGACGACGGCGTGTCGCGCCAGGACGCAGAGGACGCGAAGTCCACCTGCGCGCAGGACAAGGCCAGCGTCGAGTCAAAGAAGGCCGCGCAGGAGAGCGCGCGCATTAACCTTAACTGGACCACCGTGACCGCGCCGATTGCCGGACGCATCGGCATCTCCTCCGTCACGCCCGGCGCGCTGGTAACCGCCCAGCAGGATACCGCGCTCACCACCGTTCGCGGACTGGACAGCATGTACGTCGATCTCACGCGTTCCAGCGCCGATCTACTGCGTTTACGCAGGCAAACCCTCGCCACCAATAGCGATACGCTAAGCGTGTCGCTAATCCTCGAAGACGGCAGCACCTACAGCGAGAAAGGCCGTCTGGCGTTAACCGAAGTGGCGGTGGATGAATCAACCGGCTCGGTCACGCTGCGCGCCGTCTTCCCGAACCCGCAGCATCAGCTCCTGCCGGGCATGTTTGTTCGCGCCAGGGTGGATGAAGGCATCATGAACGACGCGATCCTGGCACCGCAGCAGGGCATCACCCGCGACGCCAAAGGCACCGCCACCGCGCTGGTGGTGAATGCCAGCAGCAAGGTTGAGCAGCGTCAGCTGGAGACGGGCGACACCTACGGCGACAAATGGCTGGTGCTGAGTGGCCTCAAGGCGGGCGATAAGCTGATTGTGGAAGGCACCGACAAAGTGACCGCCGGTCAGCAAGTGAAAGCCGAAGAGATGAAAGCTGCGGGAGGAAAAGCCTGATGTTTTCCCGCTTCTTCGTGCGTCGCCCGGTGTTTGCCTGGGTTATCGCCATTCTTATCATGCTCGCCGGGATGCTGGCGATCCGCACGCTGCCGGTGGCGCAGTACCCGGACGTCGCCCCGCCGTCGATCAAAATCTCCGCCACCTACACCGGCGCCTCCGCGCAGACGCTGGAAAACAGCGTGACGCAGGTGATCGAGCAGCAGCTCACCGGGCTGGATAACCTGCTCTACTTCACCTCCACCAGCAGCTCGGACGGGTCGGTGAGCATTACCGTCACCTTCGAGCAGGGAACCGATCCGGACACCGCCCAGGTGCAGGTGCAGAACAAGGTTCAGCAGGCGGAATCGCGCCTGCCGACCGAGGTGCAGCAGTCCGGCATTACCGTCGAGAAATCGCAGAGCAACTTCCTGCTGATCATGGGCGTGTACGACAAAACCGACACCGCCAGCAGCTCGGATATCGCCGACTGGCTGGTGAGCAATATGCAGGACCCGCTGGCGCGCGTGGAGGGTGTCGGGAGCCTGCAGGTGTTCGGGGCGGAATACGCCATGCGCATCTGGCTCGACCCGGCGAAGCTGGCGTCCTACTCGCTGATGCCGTCCGACGTGCAGAGCGCGATTGAAGCCCAGAACGTGCAGGTTTCCGCCGGTAAAATCGGCGCGTTGCCCTCGTCGAACGCCCAGCAGCTGACCGCCACCGTCCGCGCCCAGTCGCGCCTGCAGACGGTCGATCAGTTTAAAAACATCATCGTGAAGAGCCAGTCCAGCGGCGCGGTGGTGCGCGTCAGCGACGTTGCCCGCGTGGAGATGGGCAGCGAAGATTACACCGCCACCGCGAAGCTCAACGGCCACCCGGCTGCGGGTATGGCGGTCATGCTCTCACCGGGTGCGAACGCGCTCAACACTGCGACGGCGGTAAAAGACAAGATCGCCGAGTTCAAAAAGTCGATGCCGGAAGGCTACGACGTGGCCTACCCGAAAGACAGCACCGAGTTCATCAAGATCTCCGTTGAGGACGTAATTCAGACCCTGTTCGAAGCCATTATCCTCGTGGTGGTGGTGATGTACCTGTTCCTGCAAAACATCCGCGCGACGCTGATCCCGGCGCTGGCGGTGCCTGTCGTTCTGCTGGGCACATTCGGCGTGCTGGCGCTGTTCGGCTACTCCATCAATACCCTGACGCTGTTTGCGATGGTGCTGGCGATAGGGCTTTTGGTGGATGACGCCATCGTGGTGGTGGAAAACGTCGAGCGTATTATGCGCGACGAAGGCCTGCCCGCCCGGGAAGCTACTGAGAAATCGATGGGCGAAATCTCCGGCGCGCTGGTCGCCATTGCGCTGGTGCTCTCTGCGGTATTTCTGCCGATGGCCTTCTTCGGCGGCTCCACCGGGGTGATTTACCGTCAGTTCTCGGTCACCATCATTTCAGCGATGCTGCTCTCCGTGGTGGTGGCGTTGACCCTGACGCCCGCGCTCTGCGGCTCGATTCTGAGCCACACGGCACCGCACAAAAAGGGCTTCTTCGGCGCGTTTAACCGCTTCTACAGCAGGACAGAGCGCGGCTATCAGAACAAGGTGCTGCGCGCCCTGCGCCGTTCCGGCGGCATGCTGGTTATCTATGCCCTGCTCTGCGGCGCGATGGGCTTCGCCATGCTTAAGCTGCCGGGCAGCTTCCTGCCAACGGAAGATCAGGGCGAAATCATGGTGCAGTACACCCTGCCAGCGGGCGCAACGACGGTACGTACCGCCGAAGTCAGCCGCCAGGTGCGCGAGTGGTTCCTCACGAAAGAAAAAGCCAATACCAACGTGATCTTCACCATTGAAGGCTTCAGCTTCAGCGGCAGCGGCCAGAACGCCGGGATGGCGTTTGTCTCCCTGAAAAACTGGTCCGAACGTAAAGGCGATGAGAATACCGCGCAGGCCATCGCCCTGCGCGCCACGCAGGAGCTGAGCACCATCCGCGATGCGATAATCTTTGCCATGACGCCGCCCGCGGTGGACGGCCTGGGCCAGAGCAACGGCTTTACCTTTGAGCTGATGGCAAGCGGCGGCACCGACCGCGACGCGCTGCTGAAGCTGCGTAACCAGCTGATTGGCGAGGCCAATCAGGACAGCTCGCTGCACGCCGTGCGCGCCAACGATCTGCCGCAGATGCCGCAGCTTCAGGTGGATATCGATAACAACAAGGCCGTGTCGCTGGGGCTGTCCCTGAGCGACGTTACCAACACCCTCTCCAGCGCCTGGGGCGGGACCTACGTGAACGATTTTATCGACCGCGGCCGCGTGAAAAAGGTCTACATCCAGGGCGACAGCGACACCCGCGCCGTACCGTCGGATCTCAACAAATGGTTTGTGCGCGGCAGCGACAGCACCATGACGCCGTTCTCCGCCTTCGCCACCACCCGCTGGGAGTATGGCCCGGAAAGCCTGGTGCGCTACAACGGCTCGGCGGCGTATGAAATACAGGGCGAAAACGCCAGCGGCGCCAGCTCCGGCACGGCGATGGGCAAAATGGAGCAGCTGGCAAACAGCCTGCCGTCCGGCAGCACCTGGGCGTGGAGCGGTTTGTCGTTGCAGGAAAAACTGGCGAGCGGTCAGGCGATGAGCCTCTATGCCCTCTCGATCCTGGTCGTGTTCCTGTGCCTGGCGGCGCTGTATGAGAGCTGGTCGGTGCCGATTTCGGTCATCCTGGTGATCCCGCTTGGCGTGCTAGGCGCGGCCGTCGCCGCCTCCCTGCGCGGCCTGAACAACGACGTCTACTTCCAGGTGGCGCTGCTCACCACTATCGGCCTGTCGTCGAAGAACGCGATCCTGATTGTCGAGTTTGCCGAAGCCAAAGTCGCTGAAGGGTACTCTCTGACGCGTGCCGCCCTGCGTGCCGCCCAGACGCGCCTGCGTCCGATCATCATGACCTCGCTGGCGTTTATCGCAGGGGTTACGCCGCTGGCCGTGGCAACCGGGGCAGGCGCAAACAGCCGCGTGGCGATTGGTACCGGCATTATCGGCGGAACGCTGGCCGCGACGCTGCTGGCGATCTTCTTCGTTCCCTTATTCTTTGTACTGGTGAAACGTCTGTTCTCCGGTAAACACGCGAACCGGAGGTCATAATGTTTCGTGTATCTGTTTTAGCGTTAGCCCTGCTGAGCGCAGGCTGTGTGTCGTTAGACCCAACGTATCAACGCCCGGACGCCCCCGTCCCGGCAACCTTGCCCGGCGCGCACGGCGAAGCCACCGCCGTGGTGAGCCAGTGGCAGCAGGTAATGAACGATGCGCGGCTGAAAAGCGTGGTGACGATGGCGCTTAACAGCAACCGCGACGTGCAAAAAGCGATTGCCGATATCGACGCCGCCCGCGCCCAGTACAGTGAAACGCGCTCGTCCCTGTTCCCGACGGTGGACGCGGAGCTGAGCCATACCCGCAGCCGCACGCTGGCAAGCGGCGTCGCGACAAGCGACCAAGCCAACGGCGCGGTCTCCAGCTTCGAGCTGGATCTGTTTGGCCGCAACCAGAGCCTCTCCCGCGCCGCGCGTGAAACCTGGCTTGCCAGCGAGTTCACCGCGCAGAACACGCGCCTGACGATGGTCAGCGAGCTGACCACGGCCTGGGTGACGCTGGCGGCGGATAACAGCAACCTGGCGCTGGCGAAATCCACGATGGAGAGCGCCGCGAACTCGCTGAAGATTGTGAAGCGCCAGCAGGAAGTGGGCGTGGCGGCGGCGACGGACGTCAGTGAAGCGATGGCGGTGTATCAGCAGGCGCGCGCCAGCGTGGCGAGCTACCGGACGCTGGTGATGCAGGACAAAAACGCCCTTAATCTGCTGGCGGGCAATACGGTGCCGGAGAACCTGCTGCCCGGCACGCTGGAGAGCCTGAGCGATAACGCCATCACGCTGATCCCGGCGGGCGTCAGCTCCAGCGCGCTGCTGCGCCGCCCGGACATTCAGGAGGCCGAGCATAACCTGCTGAGCGCCAACGCCAACATCGGTGCGGCGCGCGCCAACTTCTTTCCGACCATTTCACTCACCGCCAGCGCGGGCGTCGGCAGCGATTCGCTCTCCTCCCTGTTCAGCCACGGGATGAAGGTCTGGTCGTTTGCGCCGTCCATCACCCTGCCGCTGTTTAGCGGCGGGAACAACCTGGCGCAGCTGCGCTACGCGGAAGCGGAGAAGAAGGGGCTGATCGCCACCTATGAGAAAGCCATCCAGAGCGCGTTTAAGGACGTGGCCGACGCGCTGGCGCGACGAGAAACCCTGAGCGAGCAGCTCGACGCCCAGCGCGAATACGTCGCGGCGGAGCAAAAAACGCTGGACGTGGCAACGCGCAGCTATAAGGCAGGCGCGGGGGATTATCTGACGGTGCTTACCGCGCAGCGGTCGCTGTGGTCGGCGCAGGAATCGCTGATTGCGCTGCAGCAAACCGACTTGGAAAACCGCATCACGCTGTGGCAGTCGCTGGGCGGCGGTATTCAGTAGCGCTTGCCGGGAAGTTCATGACAGGCGGTGAAGAGAAAATTCATACTTTCGGCTGGCGTCGCTACACTGAATGTAACGATATATTTCATGGGAAGCATGTGACTTCTAAAAGGGGGTTGTTGATGAAAGCTGCGCACCTGGTCTGCCTGCTGGTTTGTCTGCTCTTCGCCGCGTTTGTCCATGCTCAGGAAAAGGATGACCCCGCGAAAGAGGCGCAAATAAAGCAGCAGGTCCTTAAAGATATTAAGAAAACCTGTACGCCACAGAAAAAACAGAGCGATAAAGCCTGGCAGGAGATGATTTTGTCGTCCGAGGCCAATCAGCTGCTGATCAAAAATGCCATCACCGCCGTTAAGCGCGACAACCTGGATGCCTACTGGGGGGCGATTGGTCAAGTGGATTGTATGGAAGATTATTGAGTTCCCGCCGGGTGGCGCTGCGCTTACCCGGCCCGGAAAACATTTTTAACGCTTCCGCATGTCCGGAATAATCAAATCCCCGCGCAGAACATAGGACCCGAGCATCTGCGTTTTCTCCGTCAGCCAGCTCACAATGCGCGCCGCCATCGCGTCCATGGAATATTCAATCGCCGGGATCACCGGAATACCCGGCAGGTGCAGCGATCCGGCCAGGCTGAAGACCATGATGTCGTCCGGCACCGATTTGTTAAACGCCTGCAGCTGCGGGATCACCCGCTGGGCTTCCTGCTCGTCGGCCACCAACAGCGCGTTGAAATTCAGGGTGCTGGCGTTGTTCAGCAGCTCCTGCAGCGCAACGGACGAAGAAGTCGCGTCCATAAAGACCAGGCTGCGATTAAAGGGCAGGAAATTTTTCTCCAGCGCGTGCTTGTAGCCGAGCAGGACCTGGTCGGCAAAACCGCTGCCGTGGGGGTGGATCAGCGCAATCTGGCGACGCCCCTGGCTGGTGAGGTAGTTACAGGCGGTTTCGGCGGCAAAGGCGTGATCGAACTGGATGCTGTTGGAATTATCAGATTCCATGCAGTCCACCAGAATGACGTTGTCCATATCCACGTCCAGCGGGAAACGGGCGCCAATCACCAGGATGTCGTCACAGAGCCCGCAGGAGAGTTCTTCAAGGGCGTGCATTACTTCAGCTTTGCTATGCGCGAAGCGCAGCAGGAGATGTTTTTGATGCTGGCTGAGCTGTTTTTCCAGCGCGTAGAGATAACCGGTGGTCTGGTTAATGTTTTCCTGCGCGCAAATCACCCCGATACAGCCCGTCGACTGGCTCAGCAGCGACTGGGCAATCACGTTAGGCCGGTAGTTCAGCTCATCCACCGCTTTTAATACGGCCTGACGGCTGGCTTCCTTAACGCCACGCGACCCGCTCAACACTCGCGATACCGTGGCTTTAGACACCCCGGCAAGACGTGATACATCATTGATTGTCGACATCTCTTTCCCCTGGCAGGCTTACCTCGCGCCTGCAAATTCCATGACCGCTTCGGCTCACATTATAGCCAGAACGGAGTATATCCGTTTCCGTTTTCCATGGAAACCGATTTTCCGTTTCCACTCAAAATGATGTCAAAACAGCCAAATTATGTGACACACATCCGGTTAATTAGCCTCATAAGTATTGGATCTTGATGGCTATCACAGTTCTGCTCTTTATGAATGGAAACCGGTTTCCGTATCATGTCCAATCATCCTCGCAATAACTTTTTACATTTAGAGGATGGTTGTCGATGTTCAAGATTATGCTGTGCTGCTCTGCCGGGATGTCCACCAGCCTGTTGGTCAGCAAAATGGTCGATGTCGCGAAAGAACGTGGTTTGCCGGTGAAGATTGATGCGTACGGTGTTTCCGAATTTGATACGCAGTTTCCGCAATACCAGGTTGTCCTTCTCGGACCGCAAGTGAAATACATGTTACAGACACTCTCAGACAAGGCGGCTACGAAAGGCATTCCGGTGCAGCCCATCGATATGATGGACTACGGCATGCAGCGTGGCGATAAAGTACTGGACTATGCTCTGTCGCTCATCGAAGCGGCACACTAAAAGGTGTTCACATGAGTTCGTTATATCAATCCATGGTCGCGGTGATTGAGCAGTCAATTACCCCGCTGGCCGCGAAGCTGGGCCAGCAAAAGTATGTGATTGCCATCCGCGACGGCTTTACCGCCGCGCTGCCGTTTATGATCATCGGCTCGTTTATGCTGGTGTTCATCTTCCCGCCGTTCTCGGCGGATACCACTAACAGCTTTGCCCGCGGCTGGCTGGATTTCTCCCAGACCTACCGCGAACAGCTGATGCTGCCGTTTAACCTCAGCATGGGCGTGATGACCTTCTTCATTTCGGTGGGGATTGGCGCGAGCCTGGGGCGTCAGTTCAACCTCGACCCGGTGATGTCCGGCCTGCTGGCCTTTATGGCCTTCCTGCTGGTCGCCGCGCCGTATGCCGAAGGCAAGATCTCGACCCAGTATCTCTCCGGCCAGGGCATCTTCACCGCGCTGATCACCGCCATTTACGCCACCCGCGTCTACGCGTGGCTGAAGCAGAACAACGTCACCATTCGCCTGCCGAAGGAAGTCCCAACCGGTGTGGCGCGCTCGTTTGAGATCCTGATCCCGGTGATGGTGGTGATCGGTACGCTGCACCCGCTGAACCTGTTCATCGAAGCGCAGACCGGAATGATCATCCCGCAGGCGATCATGCATCTGCTGGAGCCTCTGGTGTCCGCGTCTGACTCCCTGCCCGCGATTCTGCTCTCCGTACTGCTGTGCCAGATCTTCTGGTTCGCCGGTATTCACGGCTCGCTGATCGTCACCGGCATCATGAACCCGTTCTGGATGGCGAACCTCTCCGCAAACCAGGCGGCGCTGGCGGCCGGCGCGGCGCTGCCGCACGTTTATCTTCAGGGCTTCTGGGATCACTACCTGCTGATTGGCGGCGTAGGCTCCACCCTGCCGCTGGCCTTCCTGCTGCTGCGCAGCCGCGTTACCCACCTGCGCACCATCGGCAAAATGGGCGTCGTGCCAAGCTTCTTTAACATCAACGAGCCGATTCTGTTCGGCGCGCCGATCATCATGAACCCGATGCTGTTTATCCCGTTCGTGTTCGTTCCACTGGTCAACGCCTGCCTGGCGTACGGCGCCACGAAGCTCGGCTGGCTGGCACAGGTGGTCTCGTTAACCCCGTGGACTACGCCCGCGCCGATTGGCGCCTCGTGGGCGGCGAACTGGGCGCTGAGCCCGGTGGTGATGTGCCTCGTCTGCATGGTGATGTCGGCGCTGATGTACCTGCCGTTCCTGCGCGCCTATGAGCGTACGCTGATTAAAAACGAAGAGCAGAAAGCCCAGGCTGCAACCGTGGGTGCCGCTGAAGCCACAAGCAATTAAGTCAAAGAGGAAGGGTCATGAAATACGCATTTCCCGATAACTTCTGGTGGGGCAGCGCAAGCTCCGCTCTCCAGACGGAAGGGACACGAGAGGGTGAAACCACGTGGGACTACTGGTTTGCCCGCGAGCCGAACCGTTTTCACAACGGCGTGGGGCCGCAGCACACCTCCACGTTTTATCAGCACTGGAAAACGGACATTCAGCTGTTAAAACAGCTGAACCACAACAGCTTTCGTACCTCGATTAGCTGGGCGCGCCTGATCCCCGACGGTATCGGTGAAGTGAACCCGGACGCGGTCGATTTTTATAATCAGGTCATTGATGAGCTGAATGAACAGGACATCACGCCGTTTATCACCCTGTTCCATTTCGACATGCCGATGGCGATGCAGGAGATAGGCGGCTGGGAAAACCGTGACGTGGTGGACGCGTACGCCCGCTATGCGCAGATTTGCTTCGAGCTGTTCGGCGACCGCGTGCTGCACTGGTTTACCTTCAACGAGCCGATCGTGCCGGTGGAAGGCGGTTATCTGTACGACTTCCACTACCCCAACGTAGTGGATTTCCGCCGGGCGGCCACCGTGGCGTATCACACCGTGCTGGCCCATGCGAAGGCGGTTCAGGCCTACCGCGCCGGGCACTACGCGGGGGAGATCGGCATCGTGTTGAACCTGACGCCGTCGTATCCGCGTTCGCAGAACCCGGCAGACGTGAAGGCGGCGCACGTTGCGGATCTGATGTTTAACCGCAGCTTCCTCGACCCGGTCCTGCGCGGCGAATACCCGGCCGATCTGGTGGCGCTGCTGAAATCTTACGACCAGCTGCCCGCCTGCAAGCCGGAAGACGGTTTCCTGATTGCGGAAGGAAAAATCGACCTGCTCGGCATTAACTACTATCAGCCGCGTCGCGTGAAGTGTCGCGACAGCGCGGTGAACCCGCAGGCGCCGTTTATGCCGGAGTGGTTCTTTGATAGCTACGAGATGCCGGGCCGCAAGATGAACCCGTATCGCGGCTGGGAAATCTACGAGCCGGGTATTTACGATATTCTGGTCAACCTCCGCGACAATTACGGCAACCCTCGCTGCTTTATTTCTGAAAACGGCATGGGCGTCGAAAACGAGCAGCGCTTTATTGAAAATGGCCAGATTAACGATCAATACCGCATCGAGTTTATTTCCGAACATTTAGCCTGGCTGCATAAGGGTATTAGCGAAGGGTGCAATTGTCTTGGCTATCATATGTGGACGTTTATTGATAACTGGTCGTGGTGCAACGCGTATAAAAATCGCTACGGATTTATCCAGCTCGATTTAAAGACGCAGAAACGCACCATTAAGAAAAGCGGAGAGTGGTTTGCCGCCACCGCGTTAAATAATAGCTTTGAAAAAGAGTAATGATGATGATCGCATTAGAAGAAGCCGTAATGGAAATTATCGTCAATGCCGGACAGTCCCGCAGCCTGTGCTTTGAAGCGCTGCACGCGGCACGTCAGGGCAACATTGACGAAGCCAAAAGCCTGCTGCGCGAAGCCGACGGCTACGCGCGCCAGGCGCACAAGATGCAGACCAAACTGATCGAGCAGGATGCGGGCGAAGGCCGCCAGCCGATGACGTTAATTATGGTGCACGCGCAGGATCACTTAATGAATTCCTTATTAGCGCGTGAACTGTCCGAAGAAATTATTCATTTATATCAGAGATAGTCTATGGCGAAATAATTACTGTAATACCTCTGTACCCTAAATAGAGATCCACTTGTTCTGATGATAGCGACATACTCTGTCAGATCGGAGCGGGATGGTTATTGTCTGAATAAAATTAAACTATATTGAGATAACCATGAATACGATTAAAAAACTTCCATTAACCATGGCGGTTATCGCCGCGCTTTGCCCAATTTCCGTGCTCGCGCAGGAATTCACCCAGGAGCAAATCGACGCCATTGTGGCAAAAGCGGTGGATAAAGCCCTCGCCGAACGTCAGGCTAAAATGGATGCGGCGGTCGCGAAAAAAGCGGACGTGGTGACCGAGCCGCAAAGCGCGGCGCAATCTCCGGATATGGCGATCCCGTTCGGGATTAAATTTACCGGCTATGCCCGCTACGGCGCGCACTTCCAGGCCGCCGACCAAAAATACGTGGCGGTGGACGGCTCCTACAACGGCGCGTCCGCCATTGGTCGTCTGGGCAACGAAGGCAACGGCGGGGAATTCCAGCTCTCCAAGGCCTTTAAGGGTGAAAACGGCGCCATCTGGGACATCAACGTGATGATCGACCACTGGGGCGACGAAGTTAACCTGAAAAAAGCCTACGCGGGGGTGACCAACATTATGGCCTCCAACCCGAACGCCTATTTCTGGGCCGGTCGTGACTTCCACCAGCGTCCACAGCAGGGCATCAACGATTACTTCTGGATGAACCACGACGGCCAGGGCGCCGGGGTGAAGAACTTCGACATCGGCGGTGTACAGTTCGACGTGGCCGCCGTGGCGGCGGTGGAATCCTGTAGCCCGGAAGTGATGGAAGACGAAGCCAACCCGTCGCGCATCACCTGTACCGGCGGTTCCGGCACGGGCGACAAAGGCAACTACGCCGCGACCTCAAAAATCCACGGCATGAAGCTCGGCCCGATCGACATGGAGCTGTACGCCAACTACGGCTTTGACTCCAAGGCGGTGGAGAGCGACGAGCGTCTGAACGCGTGGCAGGGCGGCGTGGTGCTTAGCCACACCAACGACAGCGGCGTGAATAAGGTGATCGCCCGCTACTCCGATAACGCGGACAACAGCGTGTTCAACAAAACCGAGGATCTGACCACGGTCTACGCCAGCTTCGAAGGGCTGTACAAATTTACCCAGGCCACGCAGGTGGAGTACATCCTCGCCTTCCACGACTACGACAACAGCCGCGATAAGACCGACAACCGCAAGAACTACAACGCCATCGTGCGTCCGATGCACTGGTGGAACGACGTTCACTCCACCTGGCTGGAAGCGGGCTGGCAGCACGTTGACTACGACAACGGCGGTGACAACAAGGGCTGGAAGCTGACCCTGTCGCAGAATATGTCTATCGCCATGGGGCCGGAGTTCCGCCCGATGCTGCGCTTCTACGTGACCGGCGGCAAAGTGGATAACGAACGCACCGCGCGCGTGAACAACACCAAAGACGAAACGCTCGACGACTTCAACGTCGGCGCGATGTGGGAGGCGTGGTTCTAAGCAAGGTAGAAGCAAAACGGCAACGAGAGTTGCCGTTTTTAGTGTTTGCTCCCTCTCCCCGTGGGAGAGGGCCGGGGTGAGGGCATCAGGCCGCACACAACCATGCTATGCTGTTGACCGAATTAACGACAACATCGCAGGGGAGAACATGGGTTCCACACGTAAAGGGATGCTAAACGTCCTGATCGCCGCCGTTTTATGGGGCAGCTCGGGGGTTTGCGCGCAGTACATCATGGAGAAAAGCCACATTTCTTCGCCTTACCTGACCATGGTTCGCCTGCTGTTTACTGGCGTGATCCTCCTGACGCTCTCCTTCGTTCACGGCGACAAGATTTTCTCGGTCATCAAACACCGCAAAGACGCCCTCAGCCTGCTGTTTTTCTCGGTGGTCGGCGCGCTCACCGTGCAGCTCACCTTCCTGCTGACGATTGAAAAATCCAACGCTGCGACCGCCACCGTGCTGCAGTTTCTGTCCCCGACCATCATCGTGGCGTGGTTTGCCCTGGCGCGGAAAAAGCGTCCCGGCGCGTTTGTGCTGTCGGCCATTTTAACGTCGCTTGTCGGTACCTTTCTGCTGGTCACCCACGGCGACCCAACCTCGCTCTCCATCTCGCCTGCCGCGTTGTTCTTCGGTATCGCCTCGGCGTTTGCCGCGGCGTTTTACACCACCTATCCGTCAACGCTGATCGCCCGCTACGGCACATTGCCAATTGTCGGCTGGAGTATGTTGATTGCCGGATTGATGTTGACGCCGTTCTACGCCGGGCGCGGGACCACGTTCGTCATTGACGGCAGCCTGCTGCTGGCGTTTTTCTATCTGGTGGTGATTGGTACGGCGCTGACGTTCAGCCTGTATCTGAAAGGCGCACAGACGATCGGCGGGCCGAAGGCGAGCATTCTGAGCTGCGCCGAGCCGCTGAGCAGCGCGCTGCTGTCGGTGGTGTTGCTGGGCGTGGCGTTCACCCTGCCGGACTGGCTGGGGACGCTATTGATTGTGTCGTCGGTGGTGCTGATTTCGATGGATTCGCGGAGACGGGTTAAGGCATCGGCGTGATTTACGAATAATAGTGATAGCGGCACATCAAAATAGTAAGAGCGCTATCCGACACCCCGTAAACCAGACGATCGGTATCGTTGATTCGGCGAGACCAGTATCCGGAAAGATTACCTTTTAGCGGTTCCGGCTTACCCAGGCCATCGAAGGGTTGACGCTTCGCATCTTCAATCAGTTTATTGATTCTGCGAAGCGTTTTCTTATCCTGCTCCTGCCACCACAGGTAATCATCCCAGCCATTATCAGTCCAAATCAGTAGCCTGGTCATCTATCAGATCCCTCTGCGTGGTTTTTCCGGTATTTGCCTGTGCGATTGACTCCATCAGTCGGCTGGCGTTAGCAGGCGAACTCATCAGATGGATGGTTTCCATCATTGAGTTGTAGTGCTGCAGAGACATCACTACCGCATCACCCCCGTTGCGACGGCTGATGATGGTGGTCTCCACATTGTCATTCACGTCGTCCAACACATCTTTGAGTCGACTTCGTGCTTCGGTAAACGTCACAACCTGCATATTTCCTCCTGTACAAGTTACGGTACAAGTATATCGATGAAGTGACTATTTATCAATCAACGTGCCTTAACCTTCCCTGCCACCAGCAGTGCCGTCAGCAGCATCAGCGTACCGGAAATCACCAGCGGCGACGTCAGCCCCAGATGGTCGAGCGCCACGCCGCCAATGGCCGCGCCGCAGGTGTTCGCCAGCTGGATCACCGCCACCTGAATCGAACCGGCTTTTTCCGCCTGATCGGCCAGCGTGCGTGTGATCCACGTCGACCAGCCCACCGGCACCAGGGCAAAGGCAAAGCCCCAGATAATCGCGATGGCAGACGCCACCCACTTATCGCTGCCCCACAGCACCAGTACCGCCGCGCTCGCTGCCAGCACCAGCGGCGCACCCGCCAGCGCCACCTTCAGGGAGCGTTTCAGGAACTGAGACGACAGCGAGGTGCCGACAAAGCTGGCGATACCGAAGCTCAGCAGCACCAGCGTCAGGCCGTCCACGTCAAAGCCCGCCATGGTCATAAACACCGGGCGGATGTAGGTAAAGAAGGCAAACTGCCCGGCAAAGGACATAAAGATGGCGGTCATCCCCGCCAGCACGCCGGGGCGCTTCAGCAGCGCGAACATGTTCTGTTTGTGGTGCGCCGCTTCGCCCGGCAGGGACGGCAGCGCCTTCCACACCCAAATGATGCAGAGCAGGCCCATCACCGCCGCCGCGTTGAAGACGTTACGCCAGCCGATAATCCCGCCGAGGAAGCTGCCGAGCGGCGCGGCAATCACCAGCGCGATAGAGACCGCACCGAAGATAACGGAAAGCGCTTTTGGCACCGTACGCGCGGGCACCAGGCGCATGGTGAGCGAGGCCGACATCGCCCAGAAGCCGCCGAGCCCCAGCCCCAGACAGGCGCGACCGAGCAGCAGCAGGGTGAAGCTTTCAGCAAAGGAGACCAGCAGGCAGGAGAGCGTCAGCAGCACGCTGAACAGGATGACCACCCTGCGACGGTCGATAGTGCCAATCACCTGGGTGATAAACAGGCTGGCGAACATCGCCACAAACGCGGTGACGGTAACGGACTGCCCCGCCACGCCTTCGGAAATGCCCAGATCCTGCGCCATCGGCGTCAGCAAGCTCACCGGCAGAAACTCAACGGTAATCAGGCAGGCGACGCAGAATGCCACGGCGAAAACGGCCGACCAGTTGGGGCGTGAAACCTCTTTGGTCTGCGGTCTGGTCGTGGGCTGGATATGTTCTGTCATGGCGTCACCTGAAGATAAAAACGTGCGGAAAAGTCGCGCAGTTTATCATCAAAAGTGTGACGAATTTAACGTTTAGACAACTTTTGTGATTTTTAGAGGGGATCAGTGCAGGTAAAACACGCCCTCTTCCGGCAGAAAGAGCTGGTTATAGCGCAGCTGGAAGGCGTTAAGCTCCTGCGGATCGGGCTCCATCTCGCGCATAAAACCGAGCGCCAGACGAATTTGCGCATCGGTGATCGGCGCGGCCAGGCGGGCTTTACGCAGCAGGCGGTGCCACGTGTGCAGATTCTCTTCACTGCCGTCGACAATACAGACCTGCCATATCAGTAGCACCTGCGCGGCGTTTTGCAGATGCGCTTCGTCCGGGCGCTCAAGGTAGCGGATAAACTCATTGCCCGGCATTTTGCCGAACTGGTCGATCATCGACTCGACCGGCATCGGGGTGATCCCCAGACGCTCGCTTAAACGTTTGATGGCGCGGCGGGAATCTGAGGTCAGGACGCGAAATCCCACCACAAACACCACGGCAAGCGTTGCCAGCATTATCCAGACCATGCGTTCTCCTTTGACTAGCCGCTCATCATAGCGGGAAACGCAGCGCCTCGACAGCGGGTGGCGCCATAATAGTGAACGGAAAAGATGTTGAAGAATTGGGAGAGGAGGAGTTAACCCCGTCGGGGTCAATATAAAAAAGCCCGGCATCACACACCGGGCAAAGAAGTTACCTGCACACTCAGGCTGTTTTTAATTTCTGCGCACGATTTTCACGGCGAATCTTACGTTCTTCCAATACCGCTACCATCGCCATCAGGACGATACAGCCGATGGCCGCTGCATCCAGCGCCGCGAAGGTGCCCGCCCAGCCGGTGAGGCCGAAAATCGGCGTGCCGTCGGCGATCATCCCCAGACCCAGCTTGGCGAAGCTGTCGCCGATCAGGTAGGCGAAGGTGCCTTTAATCCCATCGGCGGCGCCGATCGCTTTTTTCGGGACGAAGCCCACTGCCGCTACACCGATCAGCAGCTGCGGACCAAACACCAGGAAGCCAAGCGCGAACAGGGATGCGAGGTAAACGTACTGGTTGCTGGCATGCTGGTAGACGCCAAGTGTGGCGATAATCAGCGCCAGCGCGACGCAGGCCACCAGCGCACGACGGCCGTTGGCGAGGTCAGAGAGCCAGCCCCACAGCAGCGTGCCGACCAGGGCGCCCACTTCGAACAGAGTGAAGCCCTGAATCGCCACTTCTTTAGAGAGCTTCAGCTCCTGGAAGGCATACACGGTCGACCACTGATCGATGCCGATACGCACCACGTACAGGAAGATGTTTGAGAAGCACAGCAGCCAGATCACTTTGTTTTTCAGCACGTACTCAACAAAGATCTGCCATTTGGACATCTCGTTTTCTTCGGTCTCTTTGTCCTCTTCGCTGATCTCCTCGCCGAACAGCTCTTCGGCTTTGCCGAGGCCGTAAGATTCCGGGGAGTCGCTGCCGTAGCGCAGGCCGATAAAGCCGACGATCAGGGCGATAATCGACGGGAAGATAAACATGCCGATCACGTGGCCGTCGAACAGGTAGTTTGCGCCAAACAGCGCCACGCCAGCCGCACCCGCCCCGCCGAGGTTGTGGGAGATGTTCCACATGCCGAGGTACGAACCCCGCTTGCGGCGCGGCGTCCATTTGGTGATGGTGGAGTAGCTGCACGACCCGCCGGTACTCTGGAAGAAACCGCTCAGGGCGTAGAAGGCGATCATAAGGAACAGGCTGACAGACCCTGCGCCCATGCTAGCGCTGAAGCCGAGCATACAGATGGCGGAGAGGATCAGCATAAACGGCAGGAACTGCTTGGTGTTTTTGCCGTCCGCGTAGTAGGAAACGACGGTTTTACCCACGCCGTAGGTGATGGAGAAGCCCAGGCCAATCATCCCCAGCTGCGTCATGCTCAGCCCGTAGGTGGAGATCATGTCGTTCTGCGCGATGTTAAAGTTTTTGCGGATCAGGTACATGGTCAGGTAGCCGATGAAGACCACCAGATAGGACTGCATGAACGGTTTGAACCACATCTTGCGCCGCACGTCGAGCGGCAGATCCAGGGTCGGCTTGCGCACCTGATTTAAGAAGGCCAGCATGACTGAGTTACTCCTGAGCTGATTTTTGCAGCATTGTAAAAATCAGCCGGGAGAGATGCCTGAGACAGCGTCCAGGTAAAACCGGGAAAATTTCTTAGTTTTACGCCACTCGGGCCAGAAAGGTGAGGCGCATCACGCTTCGCTCACCTCGCGCGGCGCCTGCGCGTGCAGGAAGGGAAGCAGCAGCAGCGCGGAGATCCCCGCCGCGATGGCGATCACCGCGAAGAAACCGCTCCAGTGCCAGACGTCGATCACCCGCGCCAGCGGCCAGCCGGAGAGCGATGCGCCGAGGTAGGCAAACAGCCCGACAAAGCCCGTCGCCGCGCCTGCCGCCTCTTTGTGGGAACACTCCGCCGCCGCCATGCCGATCAGCATCTGCGGGCCAAACACGAAGAAGCCGGTGGTGAAGAAGCACGCCGCCTGCATCACGTAGCTGGCGAACGGCATCAGCCACAGCGAGCCGACGGAGAGCAAAATCCCGGCGGCGAAAATCAGGTTCATCGGGCCACGGTTGCCGTTGAACAGCTTGTCCGAGCCCCAGCCGGCCACCAGCGCGCCGATAAACCCGCCCAGCTCGAACATCGTCACCGCCGAGTTGGCGGTCACCAGATCCACGCCGAGCGTCTCGGACATGTACAGGTTGCCCCAGTCGTTGATCGCCGCGCGCACCACGTAGACCAGCACGTAGCAGAGCGACAGCAGCCAGATGTACGGGTTTTTCAGCACGTATTTGGTGAGGATCTCCCTGCGGGTCAGCCCCGCGCCCTCCTGCTGCTGGGCAATCTCCATCTCGTCGTGCCGCCAGTCGCCAACCGCAGGCAGGCCAACGGTTTGCGGCCTGTCGCGCAGGCGCCAGCAGAGGAACAGCCCGGCAATTATCGCCAGGCCACCGGCAATCATCATCCCCGCGCGCCAGCCGTAGTGCAGCGCCGCCGCACCTACCACCATCGGGATCAGCGCCCCGCCGACGTTATGCGCGGTGTTCCAGATTGCCCACCAGCCGCCGCGCTCGTTGCGCGAATACCAGGCGGTGAGCAGGCGGGCGCAGACCGGCGCGCCCCAGCCCTGGAAGAAGGCGTTCAGAGCCCACAGCAGGGCGAAGGCCCACAGCGAGGTGGAGAAGCCAAACAGAATGTTCACCACGCCGGTGGCGATCAGCCCAACGCCCATAAAATAGCGCGCGTTGGAGCGGTCGCTGACGATGCCGGAGAAGAACTTCGACAGGCCGTAGGTGATGTAAAACAGCGTCGCCAGCAGGCCGATATCGGTGCGCGTCATCACGCCGCTGGCGAGGATTTCCGGCGCGGCGGCGTTGAAGCTTTTGCGGGTGAAGTAGAACAGCGCGTAGCCGAGCCAGATGGTCATCAGGATATGGCGACGCCAGTAGCGGTAGCGGGCGTCGATTTCCGCTTTATCTCCAATCGGCGCGGCGCTGGCAGGGGTTTTAAACATGGTAACTCCGTAGCGGCAGGCTGACGCTGACGCGCGTCCCGTGGGTGCAGGAGAGGTTCAGCGTGCCGCCCAGCGCCTTGACGCGCTCACGCATGCCCGCCAGGCCAAAACCCTGCTGGCCGGAGCCCGGCGGCAGGCCGCAGCCATCGTCTTCAATTATCAGCTTCAGGCTGTCGTCCTGCTGCCAGCCCTGGATCGTGACCGCGCTGGCGCTGGCGTGCTTGACGATGTTGTTCAGCCCTTCCTGACAGACGCGGAACAGCGTCACGCGCTGGCCTTCGCTGAGCGTAGATTCGTTAATGCGCCAGTCGAGATGGCTCACTATTCCGCGGCTTTCCAGCTCCATCTCGCGCATCAGGGAACGCACCGCCTGCTCCAGCGACAGGTCGTCAAGCTGGCGCGGGCGCAGTCGTCCTAACAGGCGACGAACGGAGTCATAGACGCCGAGGGAAAGCTGTTCTATATGCGCCCCGCCCTGCTTCACGCCCGCGTTTTCTGCCGCCAGGCGCTGGACAATGCCCGCCTGGGTGCGGATAGCGGTGATAGTCTGGCCGATATCATCGTGTAGCTCGCGGGCAACTTCCTGCCGCACGCTCTCTTCGGTTTCCAGCAGGCGCTCCGCCAGACGGCGGTTGCGCGCCAGCTCGGTTTGCAGGGACTGGTTCAGCTCGCGCAGGCGCTGAATGCCCGCTCCCAGCAGCAGCCCGGTCAGGCTTTGAGCCAGCAGGGAAAGCAGTAAATCAACAGGGTGATCGTGCCAGGTCTGGCTGGCGATCAGCGCGATGGCGTTCATCAGCGTGGCGATCAGCGCCCCCTGCCAGCCGTAGTGCCAGGCCAGGGCGATAATCGGCAGCGCCAGACAGAACGGCGTGAAGCGAGAAAGCTCGGCGGGCAGGCCAAGCTGGAGCCACAGGCTCACCACAAACAGCAGCAGATACCAGATGAGGTGCCGGGCGCGCCAGTTCACCGGCTGGGAAACCAGCGCCGGGCCGAGCGGCTGCCAGACGGTGCTGGTGAGATAGTGCCAGATCACGAGGCAGGTTGGCGCCAGCGTCAGGCCGCCGGTCAGGGTCAGCAGCAGGGCGTTGAGCATCTCCTTCTCGCCGACCCACGGAAGCGACTGCAGCAGCGCGGCGGCCATCAGCGCCGCCCCCTGACGCAGCAGCGTGCGCCAGTCGCGCTGGTGGCGGTAGCGGGAGATGAGGGCAACCGGGAGAAGCGTGAGCAGGCTTCCGGTCATCAATAAGGGCAGGTGCGCGAGGGCAACTTCCTGCGCCAGCCAGACCAGCATCAGCCACTCTGCGCCCAGCAAAACGGGCCAGTAGCCGCGCGGGCACTGGAGCATTAGCCCCAGTCGCAGGCCGAAGGGAAAGAGCAGCACCGCCAGCTCAGGACGTTCCACCAGATGCAGGCTGATGCTCCACAGGCAGAACCACGCGGCGGAGAAGATAAAAAAGCTGGCAACGACGGCGATCAGCCGTGAAAACACGGGACTCATTGCCAGCTGTCGAACATGCGGCGCGCCAGCTCGACGTCGTTGCTGACGTTGAGTTTTTCCATCAGGTTGGCGCGATGGACGTGCACGGTCTTCGGCGACAGATCCAGCTCGGCGGCAATCTCTTTTACCGACATGCCCTGCGCGAGTTTTTCCGCAACCTGGCGCTCGCGCCGAGTGAGCGGATCCTGTCGTCCGGCCGCCAGCTTGATGGCGATATCCGGCGTCAGGTAGCAGCCGCCGGTGGAGACGGTGCGCACGGCGGCAATCAGCTCGTCCGGGCTACAGCGTTTGGAGAGGAACCCGCGCGCGCCCGCGTTGAGCGCCTGCTCGACCAGCGCCGGGCTGTCGTGGACCGAGAGCATAATGGTCGCCATCCCTTTCGGCAGCTGGCTTAACAGCTCCAGTCCGGAAAGATCCGGCATTGAGATGTCGCAGATACAGACCTGCACCCCGCGCCCCGGCAGGCCCGCCAGCGCCTCGCGACCAGAGCCAAACTCGGCCACAACCTGAAAATCCGCTTCGAGATTCAGAAGCTGGGCAAATCCGGAGCGGACGATAAGGTGGTCGTCGATAAGGGCGATGGTGGTCATGGCGCATTCCTGGCGGGCGGATAAAAAAACGCGCCTACCTTAACGATAAGCGCGCGGGTGTTCAAGCAATGAGCGATTTATTCGAAGAACACCGCAATTTTGTTAAACATGGTGGGATCGGACTGGTTGCGAGCCACTTTGGTGACGTCTTCCAGCTTGTCGATCTGGGCCATCATTTGCTCCAGACGCTGGTCATCATTAACCAGTAGCCAGATGCGGCTGTGCTCGCTGCCCTGAATCGGCAGACAGAGAATGCCTTCCACGTTAAACGCGCGGCGGGCAAACAGCCCGCAGACGTGAGTCATGACGCCGGGATGGTTGCGGACGGTGAGTTCCAGAATGACGTTATCATGTTGTTTCTGCATGGCTTATTCTCCCACCATCTCAGTATTTGCCGCACCCGGCGGCACCATCGGATACACTTTTTGTTCAGGGTCGATACGGACGTGGATCAGCGCCGGGCCCGGACGAGAAATCGCCGCCTGCAGCGCCGCGTGGGCATCCTCTTCCGCGTTCAGATCGCAGGTGTGCAGGCCAAAGCCAGCGGCAATCTGCATAAAGTTAATCATCCCCGGATAGGTCGCCGCAAACACGCCCTGCTTGTAGAACAGGCTCTGCTGCTGGTGCACCAGCCCCAGCGCCTCGTTGTTCATCAGAATGATTTTCACGTCTAACTGGTTTTCGGCCGCGGTCGCCATTTCCTGAATGTTCATCATCAGGCTGCCGTCACCGGAGAAGCAGATGACCTTGCGGTCCGGGTTGGCGAGCGCTGCACCGACCGCCGCAGGCAGGCCGAAGCCCATGGTGCCCAGACCGCCGGAGGTCAGCCACTGGCGCGGACGGTTCAGCGGGTAGGCCTGGGCGGTCCACATCTGATGCTGGCCGACGTCGGTGGTGATAATCGCGCTGTCGTCCACGCAGGCGGCAACGGCGTTGATAAGACCATAGTGGCTCAGCGGATCGCCTTCGGTTGGGATGGCACCCGGGAACTCGCGCTGCAGATCGGCCACCAGCTGGCGCCAGTCGGCGCGATTGGTCGCGTCGGTTTGCGGGATCAGCTGCGCCAGCACCTCGGCCACGTCGCCCTGAATCGCCACGTGCGGCTGTTTGATTTTGCCGAGCTCGGCGCGATCGATATCCACGTGAATGATTTTCGCATTCGGGCAGAACTGCTCGGTTTTGCCAATCGCCCGGTCATCAAAACGCGCGCCCATAACAATCAGCAAATCCGCCTCCTGCAGGATGTAGTTGGTGCTGCGCGCGCCGTGCATCCCCAGCATGCCCAGGGACAGCGGGTGCGCTTTTGGCAGCATGCCGAGCGCCATCAGGGTCATGGTAGTCGGCAGGTTGGCTTTTTCTGCAAACTCGCGGATTTCATCTGCGGCGTTAATCGCCCCGCCACCCAGATAGAGCACCGGGCGTTTGGCGGCGTTAATCATGGCGGCAGCGTCGCGCACGCTCTCAGCGCTGAATTCCGGCGCGGGGGCTCGCTCGCCCGGCTCCGGCAGAACGTCGATCTCGATCTCTGCGGTCTGGACATCCTTAGGAATGTCTATCCACACCGGGCCTGGGCGGCCGGACTGCGCAATGCGGAACGCATCGCTGATAACCTGAGGAAGCTCGCTGATATCGCGAACTAAATAGTTATGTTTGGTGATGGGGATAGAGATGCCGTAGGTATCCACTTCCTGGAACGCATCGGTGCCGATCATCGAGGACGGTACCTGGCCGGTGATGCAGATCAGCGGAATGGAGTCGAGGCGCGCGTCGGCGATGGCGGTCACCAGGTTGGTTGCGCCCGGCCCGCTGCAGGCCATACAGACCGCCGGTTTACCCTGGGTACGCGCCATGCCCTGAGCGATAAAGCCTGCCCCCTGCTCGTGGCGCGCCAGCACGTGGCGGATCTGCGTGCTTTGGCTTAACGCATCGTACAGCGGCAGCACCGTGCCGCCGGGGATGCCCGCAACCGTGGTAATGCCCTGTCGCTCCAGCAGATGAACGATCAGCTGCGCGCCGGTAAAACGCGTCTTGGTGGATGTTGTGCCCGAACTTGCCATGCTCCAGTCCTTTTCTTCTGGGCCGACGTTCCGGGGAGGGTCCTAAACGAAAAACCCCGCCCGGTTTGCGCCGGCGGGGTTTTGGATTCGTGTGTTGATCCAGTCCCTACGGCGCATTGCCGACGACCACCACCACACGCACGACGACCACTGCGGCTGGTTGCGCAGTTTTTAGTAGGGTCGAAGTGAAGATGGATGAAGTCATTGGGGACCTGTGTTTGGATTCATTGATTGAATTTATACAAACACAGGTTTTCGGGCGTGACAATGGAAAAATATTCATCTGCGCAAAAATGCGTCAGGGATCACGTTTCGTTTGTTGAGAGATGAAAACAAAAAACCCCGCCCAAGCGAGGTTTTTATCAGGGTTTTGCGGTTGGTCGCCGCAGAACACACTGTGTTACGTCAACGCAAAAAAGTATACGCGATCGAAGACGAACGCGCAATTGAGGCACGGATTTTGACGTTTTTGAGTATGGATCGCCATCCAGATTTTGTCCACAAAATACTGTTCATACGTACAGTATTTATCTATACTGAGGGTGTTCGCAGTGAGCGAGGGGGCCGCAGTTCTACCGGCGCAACGAAGTCCTGGCTGAAACGGGTGGTGCCGTCAGTGCCTTAACCCTCTGAAGTGAGCACACTGTGTTACGTCAATCCAGGTGCTGGCAACAGGCGGCGGAAAGGTACGCCAGCATCGTGCTCCTTTTAACCAAAAGGAGACGCGTATGAGCGTAGTGGATATGGTGATACTTATCCTCAAACTCATTGTTGCTGTACTGCAACTGCTTGATGCTGTCCTGAAATTCGTTCGGTAATTCAGGTTCAAGTCGCACCTGAGAGGGGCGGGCAACCGCCCCTCTTTAATAACGAGGGAATGCTATGTCGCGTCTGTTAATTGAGCCTGTCACGCCAGACGAGCCGGGGTATATCGCCCTGAAGGCGGAAAGTATTGCACTGAATTTCAATATGCTGCGCAGGCTCGAAGAGAACTGGCAGCGTGGTGAGAACCGCTTTAACGCGCCGGGCGAAAAGCTGTTAGGCGCGTTTCTCAACGGCAAGCTGGTCGGCGTGTGCGGTCTGAATCGCGATCCGTTCAGCCAGCGGCCGCGCGCCGGACGTATTCGCCATCTCTACGTCAGCGAGAAGTGCCGCGGGCTGGGAATTGGCAAGCAGCTTTTGACCGTGGTGATGGCCGATGCCAGCATCTGGTTTGATTTCCTGAATACCCACGCGCCGGAGAGCGCGTACGGCTTCTATCGCCAGGCGGGTTTTACGCTGGTTTCGGACGAACCGCGGGTGACGCACCGCCTTTTTTGTGCCGTGTAGCCGGCTGGCAGCTTCAGGGCGTGAATGTTACAGTTGAGTGACAATTCACCACCCGATACGCCATGACCATCACCGTATTCTGCATTTTGCTCTTCGCCGCGCTGCTGCATGCCAGCTGGAACGCCATCGTTAAGGCCGGAACGGACAAGCTCTATTCCGCAATAAGCGTCAGCGGATCCGCCACGGTTATCGCTCTGGTCTTACTGCCGTTTTCCCCACAGCCATCTGCAGCAAGCTGGCCGTTTTTGATCGTCTCCTGCGCCTTACAGGTTGTGTACACCGTGCTGGTAGCGAAGACCTATCAGGTCTCCGATATGAGCCAGACCTATCCGCTGATGCGCGGCACCGCCCCGCTGCTGGTGGCGCTGATCGGCGTGCTGGCGCTCGGCGATCGTCTCTCGTGGCTCGCCTGGTCCGGTATCGGAGTAATTTGCCTGTCGATTCTGGCGATGGCGATGCATGGCCGCATACGGTCACGCAAAGGGATCGGGCTGGCGCTGCTGAACGCCTGCTTTATTGCCGGGTATACGCTGGTGGACGGCACCGGCGTGCGGCTGTCGGACACCGCGCTGGGCTACACGCTGTGGACCTTCTTTATGAACGGCTTCTGCCTGTTGAGTTGGGCGATGGTGGCGCGTCGGCGCGAGGCGTCCAGCTACCTGCGCCTGCACTGGAAAAAGGGGCTGCTCGGCGGGGTGGGCACCATGGGATCTTACGGTCTGGCGCTTTGGGCCATGACGCAGGCACCGCTGGCGGTGGTCGCGGCGCTGCGTGAAACCTCGATTCTTTTCGGGGCGCTGATCGCGTTTGTCCTTTTAAAAGAGAAGGTTGCGGGCCTGCGTATCGCGGCGGCGCTGGGTATTGCCGGCGGCGCTATTCTGCTGCGCATGGCGTAAATCACTGGCAACATTAATTGCCGATCTTGTTTACAAATCCTGCCTTTACCGGTTTTTTCATTCACCACGACAATGCTTAAATTGTCATCTCTCTGTGGTAGATTCCTCGCGCATTTATGGGAATGCGCAGTCACTTATTCTTCATTTTTCTCTTTTGGCAAAAGTATTCAGCGACATGAAAAAACAAAGGAACGTTAACTTATTGTTGATGCTGGTGTTACTGGTGGCCGTCGGTCAGATGGCGCAAACCATCTACATTCCGGCGATTGCCGACATGGCAAAGGAATTAAACGTCCGCGAGGGCGCAGTACAAAGCGTGATGGCAGCCTACCTGCTGACCTATGGCGTTTCGCAGCTCTTCTATGGCCCGCTGTCTGACCGCGTCGGGCGTCGCCCGGTGATCCTGGTGGGCATGAGCATTTTCATGGTGGCGACGGTGATTGCCATTACCACGCACAGCCTGACCGTATTGATTGCCGCCAGCGCCCTGCAGGGCGTCGGGACCGGCGTCGGTGGGGTGATGGCGCGAACCTTACCGCGCGATATGTATCAGGGCACCCAGCTCCGTCATGCCAACAGCTTGTTGAATATGGGAATTCTGGTCAGCCCGCTTCTCGCCCCGCTGATTGGCGGCCTGCTGGACACGATGTGGTCCTGGCGCGCCTGCTACGCCTTCCTGCTGGTTCTGTGCGTGATTGTCACCTTCAGCATGGCGCGCTGGATGCCGGAAACGCGCCCGCAGGACGCGCCTCGCACGAAGCTCATCACCAGCTATAAAACGCTGTTTGGCAACGGGTCGTTTACCTGCTACCTGCTGATGCTGATCGGCGGCCTGGCGGGCATTGCGGTGTTCGAAGCCTGCTCCGGCGTGCTGCTGGGCGCGGGGCTGGGCCTGAGCAGCATGGTCGTGAGTATTCTGTTTATTCTGCCGATCCCGGCGGCGTTCTTCGGCGCGTGGTTTGCCGGACGCCCGAACAAACGCTTCTCCACCCTGATGTGGCAGTCGGTGATCAGCTGCCTGCTGGCGGGTCTGATGATGTGGATACCGGGGCTGTTTGGCGTGATGACGGTCTGGACGCTGCTCATCCCGGCAGCGCTGTTCTTCTTCGGCGCGGGGATGCTGTTCCCGCTGGCGACCAGCGGCGCGATGGAGCCGTTCCCGTTCCTCGCAGGCACGGCTGGCGCGCTGGTGGGCGGTTTGCAGAATATCGGCTCCGGCGCGCTGGCCTGGCTCTCTGCGATGATGCCGCAGACCGGGCAGGCTAGTTTGGGCCTGCTGATGACGCTGATGGGGCTGCTGATTTTACTGTGCTGGCTGCCGCTGGCGTCGCGTGTTCCGCATCACGAGCAGCCGGTTTAACCGCATGATGGCCCGGCTTCTCGCCGGGCTTTTCACAGACGGGCGCAATCATCGCCTGCAACAACGGCTCCGGCGCGGGCCGCCAGGCCCCCTCTTCCCCGTCGTAAAACTGGAAATCCGCGTTCAGCGCATACGGGATTTTCGCCTTTTGCAGCTCGCAGGCCATAAAGGTGGAGAACGCCATTTGCGAAGCGGTTGGCGTGAGGTGGTTTGACTCTCCCACGCCCCAGCCCCCGACCCAGCTAACGTGCCCGGTTTTTTGCTGCCAGCGCAGCGCGGTATTGATGCGATTATGGATAGCCGCTTTCTCCGCCGCCGTGCCGGACGTCCACGGGTATTTACCGCTATTTTTCAGCGGCCCCCACGGGAAAATATGCCACTCCGCCAGCAGGTAGTTTTGACTGTGCGCGGGCAGCTTCAGGCTGGATAAATCCTCCGGGGCGGCGCGCAGGCGTGGCGCAACAAAGATCATGCGCTGCGGGTCCATGTCGTGGATCGCTTTAATGGTTTTTTCATACACGCGGTTTAGCGACGCGAGGTTGTGGTTAAGCTTGTCGGCCGGCTCATAGATGAGATCAAAACCCAACAGCGGGTAGCTCTGACCGAAATAGTGCGCCACGGCAATCCACCAGTTGATCGTCTCTTTCTCGTTATCGGCTTTCGGGTCGTTTTTATATTCATCAGCCTGATAAGCGATAATCGGGATCACGCCATACTGCTCGCAGGCTTCCACCAGCTTGCGCAGGTGAATTAGCCGCGCTTCCGTCGGCTCATCGGCGACGCGAATGCGCACGTGGGTAATGCCTTTTGCACGAAAATCGCGTACCACCAGCGGGTCGAATTCGCGTATGCCGCGCTCGGTGCGCGCCCAGTCCACATCCATCCCGACGCCCAGCTGCTGCGCATAGTGGGCAGCCGTAAGCGGGGGCTCAGCGGCAATCGCCCAGCCGGAAGAGATCAGTAACGCAGAGGCAATAAAAGGCTTTAACACGGTTTACCCTGGATAAATCGAAAGCATTACCTGTATTTAGCACGCTTTTTCACATTTCGTGTAGAGCGAAAGCGTAATAATTCTTCAACCTGCCAGTTCTCTCAGCCAGCCGATAAAGGCGTCTATTTTCGGCCACTGCCGGCCAGAAAGCGTCGAGATATAGTAGTGCTGATGGCATTTCAGGGTCTTTTCACCAAACGGGGCAATAAGCTCGCCCCGTTCGAGCCGTTTCTGCACCAGCCGCTTTCTGCCCATCGCGACGCCGACGTGGTTGATGGCCGCAATAATCGCTAAATCGGAACGATCGAAACCAATGCCCGACGATGGCGGCATATTCACCGCAAAGTGCTGCGCCCAGCTCAGCCACTCATCCGTACCGGAATCATTGCTCCAGGCCTGACGGTCGTGCAGCAGCGTGCAGTGGCTGAGGTTATCGGGGTTTTTCAGCAGTTCATGCTCGCGGGCATACTGCGGCGAGCAGACGGGTAAAATCTCCTCGTCCATCAGGAAGTGATGAGAGAGGTGGTTTGGCGGCGTATCGTCGAAATAGAGCGCCAGATCGACGCCCGTTCGCTGCATATTGACGTAATCATTGCCGGTCAGGATGGTGAGTGAAATCGACGGATAGCGGCGGGTAAAGTCCCCCAGCATGGGCACCAGCCAGCACTGGGCGATCGACGGGCGGGAGTAAACCGTCAGCGTGCCGGAGAGCGCCTGGTTTTTGATATCCAGGATCTCCTGATTCAGTGTATCGAGGGACGATTTCAGCGTCCAGTAAACGCGCTTTCCCTCCTGCGTCAGCTCGACTTTACGGTGCGAGCGGACAAACAGCTGAATGCCCAGCTCCTCTTCCAGCAGGTTGATGCGGTGGCTCACCGCGCTGGGGCTGAGCGACAGCTCCTCCGCCGCCAGGGCGAAGGACTCATGCCGGGCGGCCACTTCAAAGGTGTACATTTTCGACAGCTGCCAGCCGTTTAACAGCCGGTTTCTGGCTTCATTTGCATCGGTCATCACAATTCTCGCGAGGGTTTTCTGCGCTCAGCATACCGTTCAAGGGTGAATTTATGTGAACCTAATACGAATTAAGTGCGCTTTTTAGAGCGCAGTCACTCAGTTGATCCAATCTGGCTCACCTGAACGCCAATTTATATCGTTTGTCAGCCCACGCCGTTTTTTCGTCCAATACCCACAGATGACATAAGGGTGAGGTGAGATATGGGATCTCAGGTCTGGGTTGTGGCAACGCTGCTGGTCAGCATTGTGTTGATTGTTTTAACCATCGTTAAGCTGAAGTTTCACCCGTTCCTCGCGCTGCTGCTGGCGAGCTTTTTCGTCGGCGCGATGATGGGGATGAGCCCGCTGGATATGGTGAACGCCATCGAGAGCGGAATTGGCGGTACGCTGGGCTTCCTGGCGGCGGTGATTGGTCTGGGCACCATTCTCGGCAAGATGATGGAAGTCTCGGGCGCGGCAGAGCGCATCGGGATCGCACTGCAGCGCTGCCGCTGGCTGTCGGCGGACGTGATTATGGTGCTGGTAGGCCTTATCTGCGGCATTACGCTGTTTGTGGAAGTGGGCGTGGTACTGCTGATCCCGCTGGCGTTTTCCATCGCCAAAAAGACCAACACGTCGCTGCTCAAGCTGGCCATTCCGCTCTGTACCGCGCTGATGGCGGTGCACTGCGTGGTGCCGCCGCATCCGGCCGCGCTGTTTGTGACCAATAAATTAGGCGCGGACGTCGGAACGGTCATTGTCTACGGTTTGATGGTGGGCCTGATGGCCTCGCTGGTCGGCGGCCCGCTGTTCCTGAAACTGCTCGGCAATCGTCTGCCGTTTAAACCGGTTCCGGCGGAATTTTCAGACCTGAAGGTGCGGGAAGAGCACACCCTGCCGTCGCTGGGCGCCACGCTGTTCACGGTGCTGCTGCCGATTGCCCTGATGCTGGTGAAAACCATCGCCGAGCTGAATATGGCAAAAGAAGGCACGCTGTATACGCTCCTGGAGTTTATCGGCAACCCGATCACCGCGATGTTTATCGCCGTGTTTGTCGCCTACTACCTGCTGGGGATACGCCAGCATATGGGCATGGGCACGATGCTGACGCATACCGAGCACGGCTTCGGCTCTATCGCCAACATTTTGCTGATTATCGGCGCGGGCGGCGCGTTTAACGCCATCCTGAAAACCAGCGGACTGGCGGACTCGCTGGCGCATATTCTCTCGAACCTGCAGATGCACCCTATCCTGCTCGCCTGGCTGGTGGCGCTGGTGCTGCATGCCGCCGTCGGCTCCGCGACGGTGGCGATGATGGGCGCCACGGCGATAGTCGCGCCGATGCTGCCGCTCTACCCGAACGTGAGCCCGGAGATCATCACCATTGCCATCGGTTCCGGCGCCATTGGCTGCACGATCGTGACCGATTCCCTCTTCTGGCTGGTGAAGCAATACTGCGGCGCGACCCTGAACGAGACCTTCAAATACTATACGACGGCGACGTTTATCGCATCGGTGCTTGCACTTGGCGGCACATTCCTGCTTTCCTTCATTATCTGAGCGCGAAGAGACGTATTATGGAAAACGCAACTATCACTACTTTAACCGCACAGTTTCCTCTGGTTGAGGATCTGATTGCCCTGAAAGAAACCACCTGGCTTAACCCGCGCACCACGACGCTTGCAGAAGGGTTGCCGTACGTCGGGCTGACCAAAGCCGACGTGGACGACGCGCACGCGCGCCTCAACCGCTTCGCGCCGTACCTGGCGAAAGCCTTCCCGGAAACGGCGGCAACGGGCGGGATTATCGAATCCGAACTGGTTGCAATCCCGGCGATGCAAAAGCGGCTGGAGAAAGAATCTGGTAAGCCTATTTCCGGCACGCTGCTGCTGAAAAAAGACAGCCATCTGCCGATTTCCGGCTCGATTAAAGCGCGCGGCGGCATCTATGAGGTGCTGACCCATGCGGAAAAACTGGCGCTGGAAGCCGGGTTGCTGAGCATCGACGACGACTACAGCATTCTGCTGGAGCCGCGCTTTAAGGACTTCTTCAGCCAGTACAGCATTGCGGTAGGCTCAACCGGCAACCTTGGGATGTCCATCGGCATTATGAGCGCCCGCATCGGCTTTAAGGTGACGGTGCATATGTCCGCCGACGCCCGCGAATGGAAGAAAGCCAAACTGCGCAGCCACGGCGTTATCGTCGTGGAATATGAGCAGGACTACGGCGTGGCGGTGGAGCAGGGACGCAAGGCGGCAGAAAGCGATCCGAACTGTTTCTTCATTGACGATGAAAACTCCCGCACCCTGTTCCTGGGCTACGCGGTGGCAGGCGAGCGACTGAAGGCGCAGTTTGCCGCACAGGGCCGCGTGGTGGATGCGGATCATCCGCTGTTCGTCTATCTGCCGTGCGGCGTCGGCGGCGGCCCCGGCGGCGTGGCGTTTGGCCTGAAGCTGGCCTTTGGCGATAACGTCCACTGCTTCTTCGCGGAGCCAACGCACTCCCCGTGCATGCTGCTCGGCGTCTACACCGGCCTGCACGATGAGATCGCGGTGCAGGATCTGGGCATTGATAACGTGACGGCGGCGGACGGTCTGGCGGTAGGACGCGCCTCCGGCTTCGTGGGCCGCGCGATGGAGCGCCTTCTCGACGGGTTCTATACGCTTTCCGATCAGAGCATGTACGACATGCTCGGCTGGCTGGCGCAGGAGGAAGGCATTCGCCTGGAGCCGTCGGCGCTGGCGGGCATGGCCGGGTCGGTGCGCGTTCATTCGCATACCAACGTTACCCACCTGGTGTGGGCAACCGGCGGCGGAATGGTGCCGGAAGACGAGATGGCGAAGTATTTAGCAAAAGGCCGTTAATCGTAGGCCCGGTAAGGCGTAGCCGCCACCGGGTTTACAGGCTCAAAATTTGCTGAATATGGGTTACCGCAAACAGCAGCGACAGCGAGAGAACAGCGAGCGCGATCAGGAACTTATCCCGAACCGCTTTCGGCTGTACAAAATCGTTCTGCGCCACGTCCATCAGGTTACGGCTGCGGGTATAGCGCCATAAAATAATGGCCACCAGCACCAGCACGACAATAGAAATCCAGAAGGGCACCCCGGTGCGGTGCCAGTTGTGCTTGATCGCCAGGGCAATCAAAGCGCCATACCCCAGCAGCGTGCGCAGCCAGGCGAGCGACGTCCGCTCCGGCTGCAGGCCGGGGTCCGCTTCGCGCCGCGCTTTGCGGCTATCCGCCATAGAACACCAGTACCATCACCACGCCCGCCACCGTCAGCAGAATCGTGCTGATAATCAGCAGCCCGCGCGTATAGGGCAGATCCTGCTTCAGACGCATCGCCTTCTCATTGCGCAGCCAGCGCAGGTAGCCGTAAATCGCCAGCACGCCCGCAAACAGGCACAGCAGCAGCGCCAGCACTTCGCGAATCAGCGGCGTGGCGAAATCGGGCGCGAGCTGATCGAGACCCACCCCTGCGGCAAGAAAGCCCAGCGCGGTGCGGATCCACGCTAAAAAAGTGCGTTCATTAGCCAGAGAGAAGCGGTAGTCCGGCGCTTCGCCGAGGCGGGAAATTTTCATGAGGGTTCCTTGTCGTACTACGGGCAGGCTTCAGCATAGCGTAAATCGACAAGGACAAGGAGACCGGCATCGGGCGATGCCGGTCAGGACGATTAGTGCAGCTCTGGCCAGTAGTCCTTATTGGCCGCGATCAGGTCATCCAGAATCGCTTTCGCGACGGACGCGCTCGGAACGGTTTTCGACAGGGTGATCGCCTGCCAGAGTTTCTGGTACGAGCGCTGCTCCCAGGCATCCACCACCAGTTTTTCCACCGCCACCTGCTGGCTCATCAGCCCTTTCTGGAAGTGTGGAATATCGCCCACCGTGAGCGGCTCCGGCCCGTTATGGCCTACCAGGCACGGGATCTCCACCATCGCGTCGGCATCAAAGTTATGGATAGCCCCGTTGTTAGGCACAATCAGCAGCATCCTTTCCTGGGTGTTGAAGGCAATCGCCGTCGCCAGATCGACGATGTACGACGCATGTTCGTCGATTTCCAGCTCACCGGCGGCGGAGTGACCAGCTTCGATAATCGCCCGGCAGGCGCTGAACACATGCTTCTCACGGTGATCCATCACTTCATTGGCGCGGGTACGCTCCGGGTTCGAGTGCGCGACCACGTAGTCCGGGAACAGATAATACTTCAGGTAGGTGTTCGGCATGGTGTCCGGATCCAGCGCCTGCACGTCTCTGGCTTTGGCAAAGGTATCGTTCCAGCTCGCTTCTGTATGCGCATCTTCCGAAGGCGGCACATAGCCGTTTTTAGCCACGTATTCGCGCAGTTTCGGCATCAGATCGTTGCCGTTGAGATCTTCAATCGACGTCCACCAGCCGAAGTGGTTCAGGCCGTAGTAGCGCACGCGCATCTCTTTGCGGTTTTTCAGGCCGACAATCTGCGCCATGCGCCCTTCAATGCCGATCGGCATATCGCAGATGTTGAGGATTTTGGCGTTCGGGCGCAGGCGACGCGTGGCTTCCGCAACAATCGCCGCCGGGTTGGAGTAGTTCAGCATCCACGCGTTCGGGGAGTACTGCTCCATATAATCCACCAGCTCCAGCACGCCGCCGATAGAGCGCATGCCGTAGGAAATCCCGCCCGGCCCGCAGGTTTCCTGGCCCAGCACGCCGTGTCGCAGCGGGATTTTTTCATCTTTTTCACGCATCGGGTATTTGCCCACGCGGATATGCGCCATCACGAAATCCACATCGCTAAACGCCGCTTTAGGATCGGTGGTATAGCTGAATTCAATCTCGGGTGCCTGCTCCCTGAGGATGATTTTGCATGCTTCGGCGATGGTCTCCTGACGCGCGCCGTCGTTGTCATAAAACTTCAGGGCGCGCAGCGGGAAGCGGTCACGGTTGGCTAACAGCATCAGGACGATACCAGGCGTAAAGGTGCTGCCGCCGCCTGCAATAACAACTGAGAATTTTTTCATGATATAGCCTCTGTCAGGGTGGTTTGTTCATTCGTTAAAGGAGTTTTCATCAGCGATTCCAGCTGGTCGCGCACCTGAGGAACGTGCAGGCCGACAATCACCTGAATGCCGTTGCCGCGTCGCACCACGCCGTGGGCGCCGAGGGCTTTGAAGACGTCATCGCTTTGGGTTTTCGCCATATCCACCAGCGCAATGCGCAAGCGGGTGGCGCAGTTGTTGATGCTTTCGATATTGGCCGCCCCGCCGAGCGCCTGCAGGAATCCGGCGGCCTGCCCTACCTGCTGGCTGGCCGCGGCCGGGGCGGTGGTTTGCCCCCGCGCTGCCTTATAGTCGGCCTTGCTGTAGAGTTTGATTTCGCTCTCTTCCCGGCCCGGCGTTTTCAGGTTCAGACGTTCGATCAGCGTTTTGAAGACCGCGAAGTAGATGCCGGTGAAGCAGACGCCGATGCCAATCTGGGTGAATACCGTCGAGGCGTGGTTGTGGAACATTGGGATCCAGTTTTGCGGCAGGAACTGGTCCAGCAGGCCGCCGCCCATGTTCCCGACCACGCCGAAGGCGTACATCACCGTTGCCATAGTCGCCGCCAGTACCGCGTGCACGGCAAACAGAAGCGGCGAGATAAACAGGAAGGTGAACTCGAGCGGTTCAGTGATGCCCACCAGCACGGCGGTGAGCGTGGCCGGCACCAGCAGCCCCGCCACCTTGACGCGGTTTTCCGGCGACGCGGTGTACCAGATCGCCAGCGCAATCCCGACCGAACCGAACACTTTTGAGTTGCCGTGCAGCGCGAACCCGCCTTCCGGGAAGAGGGTTTTCAGCGGCAGGGTGCTCTGGCTGAATTCCTGCAGATGCTGCGCCCAGTAGACCTGAATCCCACCCTCAACCGCCGCCGGGCCGAAGATGAACGGACCGTAGACGAAGTGGTGCAATCCGGTTGGGATCAGAATACGTTCCAGGAAGGTATACACCCACACGCCCAGCGCCCCGGCAGAGCGCAGGAACGCCTGCAGGGACTCAATGCCCATCTGCACTTTTGGCCAGCCTAGCAGCGTCAGCCAGGCGAAGGGGATCATGACGAAGAACGCGAGGATAACGACAAACGAGCTGCCCTGGAAAATCCCCAGAAAGACCGGCAGCGGCTTGTCGAAGTAGCGGTTGTGGATGGCGGTGACGATGCCTGAGATCACAATGGCGCCGATGATGCTGGTATCGAGCGTTTTGATGCCGGCAATCATCGCCAGCCCGCTTCCCGCCGTCGGTTCGGCGGAAAAGTCGACGCCGAAGAAGTGGCCCCAGGTCATCCCCATCGCGTTAATGAAGTAGTTCCAGGTCAGGAAGCTAATCAGCACCGCCAGACAGGCGCGGCCCTGCGCCTGCTTCGCCAGGCCAATCGGTAAGCCAACGGCAAAAATCAGCGGCATATTGCGAAACACCGCCCAGCCGCCCTCTTCAATGATGTGAACAATCTGCGCGAAAAGATGATCGGGGGCCGTTAAGGCTTCGCCAACAAACAGCGGGTTGCGAAGCATGATGGCGATTCCCACCACGATCCCGGCGAACGGAAACAGCAACACCGGGGTAAACATGGCACCGCCAAAACGTTGTATTTGACTGAGCATTTTTAAATCCTCATGAAACAACCTGTAGGGGTAGAGGCCTTTATGGTTTTTTGCTGGCCTGAGGTGAGCATAAGAACTTACTGATGCGCGAACATGGCGTGCCGCTGCGATTCGTGATCGCATTCATGGTTTTATTTTGACCAATCAGGTCTACTTTTTGGCATAAATATGGACATGTCAGGACACAATCCACGCCCTGATAAGGGCAGAGAGGTCTACTGGTGATCTACAAATCTATTGCTGACAGATTGCGGCTGCGGCTGAATTCGTCGGACTACAACATCGGCAGCCCGCTGCCCGGCGAAAAGGCGCTGGCGCAGGAGTTCGGCGTGGCGCGAATGACCATCCGCAAGGCGCTGGATCTACTTGTGAGCTGGGGGCTGGTTGAGCGGCGGCACGGCAGCGGAACCTTTGTCTCGCGCAAAGACGTTCACCACGAAACCACCAACCTGACCGGACTGGTGGAGGTGCTGCGGCAGCAGGGAAAAGAGGTGCAGAGTAAGGTCTTACAGTTTGAAGTGATGCCCGCCCCGCCCGCCATCGCCAGCCAGCTGCGAATTCAGGTGGATGAGCGGATCTACTTTTCACGGCGTGTGCGCTACGTGGACGGGAAGCCGCTGATGCTGGAGGACAGCTTTATGCCGGTGAAGTTGTTCCGCAACCTTTCGCTGGCGCATCTTGAGGGGTCTAAGTTTGATTACATAGAGAAGGAGTGCGGGATCACCATCAGCGGCAACTACGAGAGCCTGACGCCGGTGCTGGCAGATAAAACGCTGGCCGGTTATATGAACCTGCCGGAACAGACGCCGCTGCTGCGCATTACGTCTCTCTCCTACAGCGACAGCGGCGAGTTCCTCAATTATTCCGTGATGTTCCGAAATACCAGTGATTACCAGGTGGACTACCATCTGCGGCGCATCCACCGGAAGATTTACTAGCTCATCCCCCAGAACAGCACCGCCAGTAGCTGCGGGGTGATGATGCGCAGGAACATCACCAGCGGATAGACGGTGGCATAGGAGAGCGCAGCCGCACCGCTGGTGGCGTGCAGGTTGTTGGCAAAGGCCAGCGCGGGTGGATCGGTCATGGAGCCCGCCAGCATCCCGCACAGCGTCAGGTAGTTCATTTTGGCGAACATCCGCGCCAGTATTCCCACCGTCAGCAGCGGGATCGCCGTGATAAAGATGCCGTAGCCTACCCAGCTCATCCCTTCGCCCTTGACCAGGGTATCGACAAAATCCCCGCCGGACTTCAGCCCGACCACCGCCAGGAACAGCACGATACCCAGCTCGCGCAGCGCCAGGTTGGCGCTCGGTGGCATAAACCAGTAAAGCTTCCCGATACAGCCGATACGCCCGAGGATCAGCGCCATAATCAGCGGCCCGCCTGCCAGGCCCAGCTTGAGCGCCACCGGGAAGCCCGGCACGTACACCGGAATGGAGCCGAGCAGCACGCCGAGTCCAATACCGATAAACACAGGCAGCATCTGCACCTGCTGCAGCTTTTGCTGGGCGTTACCCACCATATCCGCCACGGCGTCGATGGACGACGGGCGCCCGACCAGGTTGAGGATATCCCCGAACTGCAGGCTGGCTTCCGGGCTGGCGACCAGTTCAACACCCGCACGGTTAAGGCGAGAGATCACCACGTCATAGCGCTCCTTTACCTGCAGATCGCGTATTTTCTTGCCAAGAACGTGTTCGTTAGTCACCACAACGCGTTCCACGCGCATATCGGTGCCGCGGGTTGAGAGCGAGGTATCCACTTCCTGACCAATCACCAGCCGCGCGTTGTTTAAATCTCCGGGCTGGCCGACCAGGTGCAGCAGATCGCCCTGCTGAATGACGGTGCCGGGGGCAGGCACCATCAGCATATCGTCACGCTTGAGGCGGGAGCAGATGATGTTGGCGCTGTTGAGGATCGGCACGTCCTGAATCGCCATATTGTTCAGGTTGGGGTTATCGACCCGAATGTTGATGGTTTTGATCGGCATATGGCCGTTGGTGAGCGTGGTTTCGTGGTCCTTCGCCTCTTTGTCGACGTTAATGCGAAACAGGACGCGGACCAGCCACATGGAAAGCAGAATGCCGCAAATGCCAAACGGATAGGCCATGGCGTAGCTCATCCCCATCTGGTCGACAATGCCGGGTTCGATACCCAAATCGCGAAGGATTTGCTGCCCGGCGCCGAGCGCAGGCGTGTTGGTGACCGCCCCGGAGAAAATGCCCAGCACCACGGGGAGCGGGATATCGAAGATTTTGTGCAGAATTGCGGTGACCAGCCCGCCCATTACCACAATGCCGAGGGCAAACAGGTTGAGCCGTAAACCGGAAACCCGAAGTGAGGCGAAAAAGCCCGGTCCCACCTGAATACCGATGGTATAAACGAAGAGGATCAGGCCGAACTCCTGAGTAAAGTGGAGCATTTCGGCGCTGAGGACCAGCCCGAGCTTGTCGGCGAAGTGCCCGACAAAAATGCCGCCAAACAGTACCCCGCCTATCCCAAACCCGACGCCACGGATTTTGATATTACCTATCCACAGGCCAACAACAGCGACCAGGGCCAACACGCTGACGGTTAACGCGATATCACTCATGACCCACTTCCTTATCATAACCTTAGTTATGCTAAGGATTCTCTCAGAGCCGGGGGCGGTTGTATGGGCGATGGCGCACAAAAAAGCCCTGCCGGGGCAGGGCTTTATCTTTTCACCCTCTCCCACAGGAAGAGGGCCGGGGTGAGGGCATCAGCCCGCACAGTGCTAACTGTTCAACGCCGGCCGCTCGCTAATGGCGATACGCTGCGGCGCGATGGCTTCCGGCACGTTGCGGATCAGGTCGATATGCAGCAGACCGTTGGTAAACGTTGCGCCGGACACTTCCATATGGTCTGCCAGGGTAAAGCTCAGGCTAAACGGCTGATTAACCAACCCCTGATGCAGCCATTTGGTCTCGGTCTCTTGTTTTTCCGGCGACCCCTTCACGGTCAGGCGAGTGCCTTCAAGCTGGATGTCCAGATCGTCCTGGCGGAAACCGGCCAGCGCAAGGGTAATGCGATAGTGGTTATCGTCGCTCTTTTCGATGTTGTACGGCGGAAACGTCTGTTGCTCGGTGGTGCTTTGCAGGGCGTTAGCCAGTTTGTCAAAACCAATCCACTGACGCAGCAGGGGGGATAAATCATAGTTACGCATATTAAATCTCCTTCTGAGAAGCGAGTTCGGCACAGTTTAATTTTGTGCGCAGTTGTTCCTGCAAATCCTGATGGATTCGCATATGCTCCCGTTACGGCAAGCAAGTTCGTGTGGGCCGCTCACGCGACCCGCGTAATTAGTTAATTTCGATACGACGCGGTTTTTTCTCTTCCGGAATCACACGTTCCAGTTCGATAAACAGCAGGCCGTTGACCAAGTTCGCGCCTTTAACGTGAATGTTCTCGGCTAACTGGAACTTGCGTTCAAAGTTGCGCTCGGCGATGCCCTGATAGAGGTAGGTACGTTCTTTCTGCTCGGCCGTATGGGAACCTTTCACCACCAGCAGGTTGTCCTGCGCGGTGATCTCCAGTTCGTTTTCTGCAAAACCGGCGACGGCAATGGCGATGCGGTAGTGGTTTTCGTCAACCAGCTCAACATTGTATGGAGGGTAGCCGTTGCTCTGGCTTTGGTTATTTTCTAAATGGTTAAACAGGCGGTCAAAACCAATTGCAGAACGGTATAGCGGAGAAAGATCGAAGTTACGCATAAATAAAACTCCTGAAATCAGCGAGAAATTGTAGCCTTCCACCATGGACAGGCCTTTGCGCCCCCGAACACCCATCAGGCGAGTTCGTTATCGGGCCACATTCTTAAAATGGGTCTGCAATCGGGCTTTTCAAGAACGACAGCTGCACTTTTTTTTGCACTTTCCTGCATCTCGCTTAGACTGGGACAACAGCACAAAGGGTTAAATTGCGATGGCTGCCACAGTGCGGGGTTATAGGGCTATCCATTTTGGATAAGGCTCGCTATAACCCTGAGTTGCATGTCTATGCAGTGCCATTAACGATGACTGAGTGATGATGAAAAATGTTCTGATAAAGCTGACGACGTTCAGCTGGGTAGTTTTACTTTGCGGGTGTTCGAGCGTGATGTCTCACACCGGCGGTAAAGAAGGAACATATCCGGGGACGCGCGCCAGCGCGGCGATGATCTCCGATGACGATACAAACTGGGGCACCAAATCCCTGGTTATCCTGGATATGCCGTTTACGGCCGTGGCGGATACGCTTCTGCTGCCGTGGGATATGTTTCGTAAGGACAACTCCGTGCGCTCGCGGGTAGAGAAAAGCGAGCAGGAAAATCTGGCGACAAACGCCGTCATCCCGCCCGCTGAAATGCCTCCACGCTAGTACTGCGCGGTTTCCGTTACCCAAAGCTGACGGAAACCGGCTGTCTCCTCCATCCACGCAATAACGCGCCCGTCAGGGGAAAAAACGACCGCATCAGCAGACGGCGGGTTGCCGTGATCGGACGTCAAAAACGTCACCTCTCCGGTCTGTGCGTCGCAGCAGGCGATCCGATTTTCGAGCACAAACCCCAGACGATCGCCGGAAGGATGCCAGTTAAATGCTGACTGAATATCGCTCCCGGTACGCGTCAACTGGCGCGGCTCACCTCCCTCAGAAGAGATCAGCCACAGCTGCACAATGCCGTTATCATCCCGCATCAGAAACGCAATCTGTGTCCCCTGCGGGTTGCAGCGAACCCAGTGACGCGGCATGTTCACCAGGCCCGGGTACGCCCTCTGATGCGTAAAGGTCAAACGGCGCTGCTTCACACCCGCAGGCGGCGCTGGCAGGGTCTCCGTCGTGCCCTGTAGCGGCGCATCGCCCGCACGCTTCCAGCCCTGCTCGTCTTCCGGCAGATTTACGATAAACAGTTCCGGTACTTTTTCGCCCTGCGCGGAGAGGGTATCGCCGATAAACGCCAGCCTGTCGTTGCCCACCCAGCCCTCTTCGTATGCGCGGTTGATTTCATCGCTGCCCGGCCGTGGGTTGGGCGTGGTGCGGCTAACCAGCACGCTCCAGAAGGTTCCCGAATATTCACGGGGATGGTTCCCCTGCGGGTTCACCGGGCCGTAAGGCGCAGCCACGCCGACGTTGCGTAAATCGAGTTTAGGATCGCGTTCGTGCAGAACATGGTCGTTATAGGTAAAGCTGACGAGCCGCCCGTTCGGGCTGAAGACATGGACGTGGCTGCCGCCGCGCAGCGCGCCTGCGGTGTAAGGCGCGGTGATATCCATCGCGTCCAGGTTGCTCACCTGACCGTTTTGTGCAACCACTCCCTGACGATGATGAAAATCGTAGTGCCAGTCCGCATCCGGGTTTTTCGGGCCGTGGATAAAGACATATTTCTCTTCTGCAGGATGAACGGTCACCACGCCGACATGCGCGCCGTCAGTGGCGCGATATACCACCTCTACCTCACCCGTAGCGACATTGACCCGCTCGATGGTTTCACCGGTAAACGACGCACCGGACGGGCGCACGTCGTAGACCAGCCACTGGCTGTCCGGCGTCCAGGTATTGATGTTGGTCAGCTGGTGGTTGCGGGAAGCGAAGGTGATTTGTTTCATGAGGATACCCTGATGCACGGTGAGTGCATCAGGGTAAAACATCCGCAGGGATTAGCCTACTCGTTTCACATCACCCACCAGCAGGATGTAGGAGAGTGCTCCGATCAGCGCCACGGCAGAAATATAGACCAGCGCCGGGCCGAAGCCGTAGTCCTGCGCCAGGTAGCCGATGACCAGCGGTACGGTGATCCCGCCCAGCCCGCCGACAAAGTTGAACACGCCGCCGGTCAGGCCAATCAGCCGCATCGGCGCCAGGGACGAGACCAGTGACCAGGTGATAGAGGCGAAACCGTTACCGAAGAACGCCACCGCCATCAGGGTCATAATCCACACCGGATCGTTGGTGTAGTTGGCGCCCATGATGCAGGTGGAGATCAGCAACCCGCAGATAATCGGCGTTTTACGCGCCACGCCCAGCGAGTAGCCCTTTTTCACCAGCTTATCGGCCAGCCAGCCGGAGAGCAGCACGCCGAAGAACGCCGCGAGGAACGGCACGGTGGTCATAAAGCCCGCCTTCAGCGCCGTGATGCCTTTCTCCTGGGTCAGGTAGTTCGGGAACCAGGTAAGGAAGAACCACAGCGTGGAGGTTACCGCGAACTGGCCCAGATAAACGCCCACCAGCTTACGATGGAAGACCAGCTTCCAGTCCGCTTTGGTCAGCGGCTGGCGCGCCTCTTTTTTCACCGGCGCATCGCCGTCCACCAGGCCACCGCCGTCGCGGATGTAGTCCAGCTCGGCTTTGGTGATGCTTTTGGTCAGACGCGGCGGCTGGTAAACCTTGAACCAGATCAGCGACCAGATAATGCCAATCCCACCCGTGACGATGAATACCCAGTGCCAGCTCAGCAGCTCCTGGATCCAGATCAGCAGCGGCGTCAGGAACGCCAGGCCGACAAACTGCCCGGAGGTGTAAAAGCCAACGGCGGAAGCGCGCTCGTGTTCCGGGAACCAGCTGGTCACCATACGGTTGTTGGTCGGAAACGCGGGCGCTTCGAACACCCCGGTGATGGCGCGCAGGCCAATCAGCGACATCAGCCCGGTCGCGAAGCCCTGGAACAGGGTCGCCACTGACCAGCCGAAAATGGCAATGAAATAGGTCAGACGTGAACCCACGCGGTCAAGGAACCAGCCGCCCGGGATCTGACATAAAGTATACAGCCAGGCAAACGCCGAAAAGACGTAGCCCATTTCCGCTTTGGTGATGCCAAACTCTTCCTGGATATGGGCCGATGCCACGGCAAGGTTGGCGCGGTCTACATAGCAAATGACCACGGTAATAAAGATCATAATCAGCGTCAGGTAGCGGCGACGCCCGGTTTTTGTAGCGGTAACTGGAATATCCATCGCAATCTGTCTCCAGATTTTGGGCATAGCGAAGCCGCTCACCATGCCCTGTAATTTACAGAGGGTGTATTTGGTTTTTTTAATTAAAAACGTAAACAGAATGCGCTAAATAATTCGTGCTGGGGGAAGGCGGCAAGTTTTCGCATCCCCGGGAGCATACAAAAGTATGTGACCGGGGTAAGAAAACGCAGCCAACGCATCACCAGCGCGAAGTATGACGCGCATTTACCATTCGGCTACGCTGCCGTCCTCATGACGCCACAGCGGGTTACGCCAGTCTGGCGCATTTTTACTCAGCTCAATGACTTTGGCTTCGTCAATTTCTACGCCAAGGCCCGGCTTCGTTAACGGTTTAAAGAAACCGCCTTCCATGCAGAAGTCTTCTTTATTTTTCACAAAATCGAGCAGTTCCGCGCCCTTGTTATAGTGAATCCCCATGCTCTGTTCCTGGAACACCGCATTGCGGGAGATAAAATCAACGTGCAGACAGGCAGCCAGCGCGATCGGGCCTAGCGGGCAGTGCGGCGCCAATGCCACATCGTAAGCCTCTGCCATCCCGGCAATTTTGTAGCATTCAGTTATGCCGCCCGCGTGAGAGAGGTCCGGCTGCAGGATGGCAATGCCGCCCGCTTCAAGCACGCGTTTGAACTCGAAGCGCGAGAACATACGTTCGCCCGCCGCGATGGGAATATGGGTCTGTTCAGCCAGTTTCGGGTAGTACTCGGCCTGCTCGGCCAGCACCGGTTCTTCAATAAACAGCGGACGATACGGCTCCAGCTCTTTGATCAGAACTTTGGCCATCGGCGCGCTGACTCGGCCGTGGAAATCCAGGCCAAACTCAATCTCGTTGCCGAAGGCTTCACGGATTTGCGCCACGGTGTTCACCGCCCGGTCTACCGCGCGCGAGTTGTCGATAATGCCCATCTCTTCGCAGCCGTTGAGCTTGAAAGTGTCGAAGCCGATGTTGCGCAGCTGCGTGATGCCATCAATCACTTCCGCAGGACGGTCACCGCCGACCCAGCTGTAGGCTTTGATTTTGTCGCGCACCAGCCCGCCCATCAATTGCCAGACCGGCGCGTTCAGCACTTTGCCTTTGATATCCCACAGCGCCTGGTCGATGCCGGCGATGGCGCTCATCAGGATCGGCCCCCCGCGGTAGAAGCCCGCGCGGTACATCACCTGCCAAAGGTCGTTAATGCGCGCCGGATCCTGACCAATCAGGTATTCACCCAGCTCGTGCACCGCCGCTTCTACGGTACGCGCCCGCCCTTCAATCACCGGTTCGCCCCAGCCCACAACCCCTTCATCGGTTTCGATTTTCAGGAACATCCAGCGCGGGGGTAAACGGTACGTGGTGAGTTTGGTTATTTTCATTTCACTGCCTCTCGATACGCTTTCACAAATGCTGCCGCCTGCTGTGCGGTACGTTCAACGGACTGTCCGGCACGATAAAGATCGCTGCCCAGCCCTGCGCCCACACAGCCAGCACTCATCCACTGGCCCAGGTTTTCTGGTGTTACGCCGCCCACGGCAAAGACCGGCACGCTGGCGGGCAATACCGCTTTCAGCGCTTTGATGTAGTCCGGACCAAAAGCCGATGACGGGAAAATTTTGAGCGACTGTGCGCCTGCGTCGAGAGCAGTAAAGGCCTCCGTGGCGGTGGCGCAGCCCGGGCAGACGGTCATGCCGTGCCCCACCGCGCGGCGGATCACCTCAGGCTGAATATTGGGCGTGACGATAAGCCTGCAGCCCATTTTCGCCAGCCGATCCACCTGCTCAGGCTGTAACACGGTGCCTGCGCCAATCAGCGCCTTATCACCAAAGGCCTTCACCACGGCCGGAATGCTTTTTTCCCACTCGGGAGAGTTAAGCGGGATTTCCACCGCGTCGAACCCGGCGTCAATAACCGCGCCGACGTGGGCTAACGCCTCATCGGGCGTGATGCCGCGCAAAATTGCGATAAGGGGAAGATCAGTTTGCCACTGCATGAGCGATGCTCCTTATTCCTGCCTGAAATGCCGTGTCGCCGGATAGCATTGAAACATCGCGCCCAACGGCGCGGAACGCCTGCTCGTAGCGCGACGTCAGCGATGCGCCTGCGACAATGGTGATGGCCTGCTCGTGCGCGACGAAATCACGCATGCTGGCGACCTCTGCGCCAATCAGCAGGCCGGAGAGAAACTCGCTGACCTGCTCGCGCGGGAGATTTCCCAGCACGTGCGAGGCGCGAACCTCAAAAAGGTGCGGCAAAACATCAGGAGAAGCGATCCCACGCTCAATCCCGGCAGCAAACGCCTCTGCCGAGGCTTCCTGCTCAGGTAAACCGGCCCCGACCAGCGAATGGTTGAGCAGCAAATGGTGCAGCTCGCCGGTCATCACAGTGCGAAAATCGTGGATTTGCTCAGCGTCAGCCTGAACCCACTTGCAGTGCGTTCCAGGCATGACGTAGACAGAAGAAGGAGAAAGCGCGCGCGCGCCAAGCAGCTGCGTCTCTTCGCCGCGCATCACGTTGTGGTTATCGTCGCGAGAGACGCACAAACCGGGAATAATCCAGATATTGTCGCCAACGGACGTTAACTGTTCGCCAATGGCGGAGAAACGAGCGGGAACCGGCAAATAAGGGGCGATTTTCCAGCCTACGTTGCTGCCCACCATTCCCGCCATTACCACCGGCGTGGCGCTGTCGCGCCAGGTTT
>NZ_QFXN01000218.1:0-2648 GCF_003144775.1 Enterobacter sp. CGMCC 5087
GATTTACCGTTCAGGCGCGTCACGCCTGCTTCTGATTGCCTGCTTTCCAGGCACTGCTCGCCCTGATACAGCCAGGCGCGCAGATTGGTCGATCCCCAGTCAATTGCGATGTAGCGAGATGTCATGTGATTTCCTTCAGCCTTCGTGTCGAGCTGGCAATCATGGTAAGTGCCGCCTGCTCTGCCGCATCGCCGTCCTGATGCCGTATCGCATCGAACAGCGCTTTATGTTCCTGGAGCGTTTTCGGCATGTTGGCCTCATCGCCCATCCAGGTACGTTCAAATACTGCTCGCTGTAGCGAGCTGATCGCTACGCTAAGCTGCTGCAATACCGGGTTATGAACCGACTGCAGCACCGCTTCGTGGTAGCGAATGTCCGCCTCGTTAAACGCCTCCCGGTTCTGGTTGTTAGCGATCATGTCGTTTAAAGCCGACTCAATCTGAGCCAAATCGCCGGAAGTTGCGCGTTCCGCCGCCCAGCGGGCGATGGCCGGTTCGACCAGGTTTCGTACTTCACTCATCGCGCCGATAAGCCGCGGGTCGTAGTCGTTTTCCAGCACCCACTGCAGCACGTCGGTATCGAGGTAGTTCCACTGGTTACGCGGGGCAACAAACGCGCCGCGATAGCGCTTCATTTCAATCAGCCGCTTCGCCATCAGCGAACGGAACACTTCCCGGATGATGTTGCGCGAGGTTTCAAACTCCTCACACAGTTCGGCCTCCGCCGGCAGCGGCGAACCGGGAACATATTTGCCACCCACAATCTGGGTGCCCAGCGTGATGACGATGCGATCGGTTTTATTGAGTGTCATGGAGAGTCCTTGTGCTCTGTATGTCCATCACTACTTTACCGCGACCGCTGAATTTCACCTCACTTTTGCAGTACAAACGTGAGGGAGTTCGTCTTTGCCATGGCTGTAATGTAGTACAATCATTTAATGTTGTACTACAATCAAGATCACAAAAAGAACAATTCAATAAGTTCAGCGCAAAAAAAAGCCCCGGTTGATAACCGAGGCTGATGATTAAAAATAAGCGTTACTGCAGCACAAACTTCTCGATCGCGTAAGCAACGCCGTCCTCCAGGTTGGATTTGGTCACGAAGTTGGCCACTTCTTTCACGGATGGAATGGCGTTATCCATCGCCACGCCCATACCGGCGAATTCGATCATCGCGATGTCATTTTCCTGGTCGCCCAGCGCCATGATCTCTTCCTGTTTAATACCCAGCGCATCGGCCAGTGATTTGACACCGGTGCCTTTATTGACGCGTTTATCGAGGATTTCGAGGAAGTACGGCGCACTTTTCAGCACGGTGTACTTCTCTTTTACCTCCGCCGGAATGCGCGCAATCGCTTTATCCAGGATCTCCGGCTCGTCGATCATCATCACTTTCAGGAACTGCGTCGCCGGGTCCATTTTCTCCGCTTCACAGAACACCAGCGGAATGGTCGCAACGTAGGATTCATGTACCGTGTAGTAGCTGATATCGCGGTTGGCGGTATAGAGCGTATTGCGATCGAGCGCGTGGAAGTGGGAACCCACTTCACGGGACAGTTTTTCCAGGAACAGATAGTCATCGTAGCTCAGCGCGGTTTGCGCAACCGTATTGCCGTCAGCGGCTTTCTGCACCAGCGCGCCGTTATAGGTGATGCAGTAGTCGCCCGGCTGATTCATGTGCAGTTCTTTCAGATAGCTGTGTACGCCCGCATACGGACGCCCCGTGGTCAGGACCACATTCACGCCCTTTGCGCGCGCCGCGGCAATCGCGTTTTTAACGGCTGGAGAGATAGTGTGATCTGGCAGCAGCAGCGTGCCGTCCATATCGATTGCGATGAGTTTGATAGCCATGAGTTCCCCGGAATAAATGAGTGCTGCCTCATGCTAACGCGATTAAGCACACAAAAATAGAGCTATATTGCGCAACAGGAATGCCCCTTTTACGCTTATTCCGGGGAACGAAGGCTTACTCGCGGGTGAGAACTATTTTACCGAACGCGCCGCGATCGAGGTGTTCAAACGCCTGTTCAAGCTCGTTAAAACGGTAGCGATGCTCTATCACCGGCTTCAGCCCCGTGACGTCAACTGCGCGGACAAAATCTTCCAGCGCCCGGCGGTGCCCCACGCCAATCCCCTGAATGACGGGTGATTTCAGCAGCAGTTCGCCAGCAGAGAGCGTAATCTCCGTCCCGGCCAGCACGCCAATGACGGAGATACGTCCGTGAACGGCAACGGCGCGCAGGGAATGCTTCAGGTTCTCTCCGCCTACGGTTTCAATAATATGGTCGATGCCGCGATCCTGCGTGAGCGCCAGCGTATTTTCCGCCCAGTCGCCTTTCAGACGGTTGATGCCCTGGCTGGCTCCCAGCTTTTTGGCCAGCGCCAGTTTTTCATCACTCCCCGAGGTGACAAAAACCTCCGCCCCGTGCGCTTTTGCGATTTGCAGGGCGAATATCGCCACGCCGCCCGTGCCCTGCACCAGCACCGATTGCCCGGCGCGCAGCTGACCACGTTCCACCAGCGCAAACCAGGCGGTAAGCCCTGCGCAGGGCAGCGTGCTGGCCTCGGCGTCATCCAGATGCATATTCGCACGGTGATCGATCGCCAGTTCGCACCGTAGTCGATCATGATTTCGCATCGTGTTCGATC
>NZ_QFXN01000219.1:0-7379 GCF_003144775.1 Enterobacter sp. CGMCC 5087
GGATGATCGATCAGCTGCGAATCGCTGATCGACGTTCCACGCGAAAACATGATCGATCAGAGCGGAATACGCAGTTGAGCTCATGGGAACGGGTGACGATGCCCTGACGCTTGCAGTTGGGCCTGATGCTCAGGGGCTGCAGACCGATTTGCGCGTGAAGGTGACCGGCAGTGGCGATCTGGCGATTGATACCGGCAGCGCACAGACCGTGAGCCTGTCGAATGGCGGTAATGATTACACCGGTACCACCAGTGTGAAGAGTGGGACGTTGCGCCTTGACGCTGACAATGCGCTGGGGCTGACGTCTGCCGTAAACGTCGCCGCAGGCTCCGTGCTGGAGATGAACGGTTCATCCCAGACGGCAGGTGCGCTGAATACCGAGGCCGGTAGCCAGGTGATACTTAATGACGGCAGCCAACTGACACTCAGCGACGCGCAGCGGGAGGCAGGCATAAATAATGCCGGGACAATTGCTGGTAATACCCTTATTGGGGCGGGTGAGCTGGATGTGCTTTCCGGTGAGCTTCACGTCGATGGCGCGAATACAGGTTATATCGGCAATGTTGCCCTGAATGGTGGTGCGAACGCCGTTCTTAACGATGTCGCGGGGCTGGGTAACAGCGGAACCATCATGATGACGTCCGCTAACGACACGCTGACGTTTAATGAGGCTGCAGCGGGTGCACTGGCGAAAACGCTGGCCGGAAACGGTCATGTCGCCCTTAAAGACGGGGCGGATATTATCCTGGCAGCCGATAACAGCGGGTTTTCAGGTCTCTTTAATCTGGATACAGGAACACAACTGACTGCTCAGGGTCCGGAACAGACTGGAAATGCCGACATTGAGAACCATGGTAACCTGGTGCTGAACAATGTGGCAGCCTGGACGGTAGAAAACCATATCACGGGGACCGGGGATCTGGTGAAAGATGGCCGGGGTAACGTGACGCTGACGCAGTCAGCAGCTCAGTACACCGGTAATACACACGTCAATATCGGCATACTCACCCTGGGTGATGCAGACAATGCGGTGGCGCTGGCTTCATCGGCTGTAAACGTGGCGAGTGGCGCTGTTTTTGGTGGTTACGGCAGTACAGCTGGCGATGTTATCAACCAGGGCACATTTGTGCTGGGAGATTATGGCGTCGTAAACACAACCCCATTGCAATTCACTGTAGGTGGCAATCTAACCAACAACAGTATGGTGATGATTGGTCAGTCGGGCGGCGCCGCCGGGAACATACTCAATGTGACTGGGGACTATGTTGGCAACAACGGAACCATAAACTTCAATACCGTGCTGGGTGACGACAATTCAGCCACCGATCGAATGGTCGTTAGCGGATCAACCAGCGGCAATACCACCGTCAGCATTACCAACGCGGGTGGAAGTGGCGCTGCCACCCTCAATGGAATTGAGCTAATTACAGTCGGCGGTAAGTCGGACGGGGAATTTACTCAGTCCAGACGTATTGTGGCCGGGGCTTACGATTATGTTCTGACTCGTGGACAGGGCAGTAATAGCGGAAACTGGTATCTGGTAAGCGGTGACACAACGCCGATCGATCCAGTAGATCCGACAGAGCCGAATCCTGAACCAGGAACAGACCCGGATACTGATTCTGGAACAGATACGGATACCGGCAACAAGCCTAAGCCAAGCTGGGTACGCCCTGAAGCGGGTCTGTATGGTGTAAATATGGCTGCCGCTAACACATTGTTTACGCACAGGCTTCACGATCGTCTGGGCGAAACTCACTATGTGGATGTTCTTACAGGCGAGAAAAAGGTCACCAGTATGTGGCTGCGTAACGTCGGTGGTCACACTCGCTCGAAGGACAGCAGCGGACAGCTGAACACCCAGTCGAACCGATATGTGATGCAGATGGGCGGAGATATTGCGCAATGGAGCAGCGACGGTGAAAACCGCTATTACCTTGGCGTAATGGCAGGCTATGCAAACCAGAAGAGCAACGCGCGTAACCACGTTAACGGTAACCGGGCTGATGGCAGTATCAGCGGTTACAGTGCAGGCCTGTACGGCACCTGGCTTCAGGATAACGAAGCCAAGACCGGGGCTTGGGTAGATACCTGGCTGCTGTACAACTGGTTTGATAACACCGTAAGCGGAAAGTCTGCCGGCAGCGAAAGCTACAAATCGAAAGGTTTTACTGCATCGGTTGAAGGTGGATATACCTGGAAACTGGGTGAACGTGATGAGCGGACGGCTTACTACATCCAGCCGAAAGCTCAGGCAATCTGGATGGGCGTTAAGGCTGACGACATCACTGAAAGCAACGGTACCCGAGTAACAGGTGAAGGGGATGGGAATATTCAGACTCGCTTAGGGGCCCGTGCTTTCATCAAAGGTCACAGCGCACTGGACGACGGAAAAGAGCGAACCTTCGAGCCGTTTGTTGAAGCCAACTGGATCCACAACACCGAGACATTTGGCGCCACCCTGAATGGTGTGCGCGTGAACCAGGCCGGCACCCGTAACATTGGCGAGCTGAAGGTTGGTGTGGAAGGCCAACTGAGTCGAAATGTCAATCTGTGGGGCAATGTCGCTCAACAGGTTGGAGATGCAGGCTACAGCGACAGCAGTGCAATGCTTGGGCTGAAAGTGAGCTTCTAATCCATATCCAGGCAGGCTTCATGAGAGGCCTGCCTGCTATGACCGTATTCTGAGGAAAGAGATAAAGAGGGAAAATATGAGCCGGACAACCCGTCAGTTTTTTACCGTTTATATGGCCATTATGGCAATGTCAGTAATGCTACTGGGAGGATGTGACATGAAGAAGAAAGGGAATGATATTGCTTATGTTGATCTGGCAGCTGTGTTGTCTATGTCAGGACTAGCACAACAAGAAAAGGAGCGTATGGATTTGGTTATTGGTGCGCTAAAAAAGGCCGAAACCGAGGCCGGGAAACTTTATGAAAAAATGGATAAAGAACAGAGAGAAAAAGCTCGCCAGGCCGACCAAATTATGCTCCGCAAAGTACTTACAGAAGCAGGTCAATCTGCAAGAAATAACATATTATCAGAGGCCCGTCAGGCAGTGGATAAGGTCAGACAACAGAATGGGTTACGCATTGTGATGGACGGTTCATTAATCCTTTCCTCTGCAGACGATACCAATATAACTGTACAGGTCATTGAAACGCTAAAAGATGTTAAGGCTGACTTTGGCGCTCTACCATCCATCTCAGTGACAACGCCTAAGTCTGAAACTGCAACATCGGGAAAAGAGAGTAAGGACGCAACAAGTCCCAAAAATAACATTTCAAAATAATTCGGGAAAAGGCAGCCCTGTAACCGGGCTGTCTTATACTAACCTATCAGGGATTTCAAATGAAAGTGATGTTCATTGGAGCCGATAATATCTGGGCTGAAGGTTTAAAGTATATTTTTGAAGAGTCTTACGCAGAGCCTGTAAGTCTTGTTACCGTTCAAACTGATATTGACTGTATTAATCAAGCTGACATTTTATATGATACATATGAGTTTGTTTTCATTGATTTAATGAGTTGTGACTCTGTGATCTACCGTAACTTACATCCGCTATTAAATGATATGGCTAGAAAAATCGTGTTCATTCACGCTTTAAATTCATCCAGTATCAACTTCCATACTAATTTGATGGGTAAACAGATAACGATATCAAAAGATATAACAATTAAGAAAATAAAGGCTGAACTCGTGGCACCTTGTGCTTACGATACAAATAAGTTCAACAGTCGAAGCCATAATCAATCAGGCTTTCGAAGTACGCACGACGTAATGAATGCTTTTGAACTCGAAGTTATCAGATCTATTTCTACAGGAGAGAAAGTCAAAAGTATTGCAACAAGAATGAATAAAAGCGATAAAACTATATATCAACTGCTCTCAAGGATGAAATTTAAGATGGGCTTTAAAAACAAGCATGAGTTTCTTTTCTTTTTAACAACATTTAACTCTTATGAAAGCGAACAATAACCCTTGCTTTATAAATGGTTCCATGTTCTTTCCTGGGTTAGATAGAAATGCTTAAAACGTATATGAGACTAGAAGTAAATCGCTAACTTTTTTATGTAAGGATAACAGTTGTTATGAAAAGAATAGTATTTTCAACGTCATATAAATTAGTGACTCTTCTTTTTGTTATTTTATTAAATGGGTGTGATAGCAATGAACAAGAAAAGACTGTTGCTTATTTCGATTTAAAAGTTGTTCTGGCTAAGTCAGAAATTTTACATCAGGAAAAAAATCATCTTGAACGAGTTGCAATGATACTTAAAAGTACATATGACGAAGAAGAAAAAGATAAAACACATGAAAAAAATACATACATTAACACTCGCGAAGTGAATCAGCGAAAGTTGCATGATCATTTTCTATCATGTCGTCAATCAGCAAGACATCAAATAATTAAAGAAATAATTAGGGTTGCAAAAGAAATAAGTAATGAACAAGGGCTAACAATCAATAACTATGGAGATATAATACTTACATCTTCTAATTGTATTGATGTTACTGATCAAGTTATTGAAGCACTGAAAGAAACTTATGTTAATTTTGAATTATGCGTTTGATCCTTGATGGCAAGGAGTTTTTAATGTTCAAAAAGATAGTTATGAACAAGATTTTAAAACTATTTGCCATCTGTTCATTTCTTGTTCAAGATTATTTTTGATATTGCCAATCTATACTTCCATGCGTCAGGTATCGAAATTCGATTTATTATTCGGTCACCCTGAAAAAACTAGGGCCCTTGTTCTATAGTGAGAGTTTGGAAATTTATTAATTATTTTGGTTGTTCATATGGATAACTAAAAATTTACATGAGGCTAAGATTATAAAATCTTTTTTTAAAAAAAACACATGCTTAGATTGAATTTAACAAGAGCTACTATATTAGAATGAGAGTTTATGGGGAACGCTTCAATAAAAAATATGTAGAGGTTTGTTACGGATAGGATTGCCAAAAGATATGAAGTGCATTGAATCGCCACGGGTTTAACAGGCACCTCAGAGTCATTTAAGATGACTTAAAGAGAGGTGCCCATGAGCGGTAAGCGTTATTCTGAAGAGTTTAAAATTGAAGCAGTCAAACAGGTTGTTGATCGTGGTCATTCTATTTCCAGTGTTGCAACACGTCTCGATATCACCACTCACAGTCTTTACGCCTGGATAAAGAAGTACGGTCCGGATTCTTCCACTCATAATGAACAGTCAGATGCTCAGGCCGAAATCCGTCGTCTTCAGAAAGAATTGAAGCGGGTTACGGACGAACGGGACATATTAAAAAAAGCCACGGCGTACTTCGCAAAGCTGTCCGACTGAGGTACGCCTTTATCCGCGACAACAGCCGTTGCTGGCCTGTTCGTTTGCTCTGTCAGGTTCTGGATGTCCATCCGGGTGGATTGTATTTCTGGCTTCAGCAGCCACATTCACAGCGTCACCAGACAGACCAGCTGCTGACCGGGCAGATCAAACAGTCCTGGCTTGAGTCTGGCTGCGTCTATAATTATCGCAAGATCCATCTCGATCTGCGTGATACCGGACAGCAGTGCGGAGTGAACCGGGGCTGGCGGCTGATGAAACGTGCCGGAATAAAAGCTCAGGTTGGGTACCGTAGCCCACGGGCACGTAAAGGCGAAGCCAGCATCGTGACACCCAACAGGCTCCAGCGGCAGTTCAATCCGGACTCACCGGATGAGCGTTGGGTGACGGACATAACCTACATCCGAACCCACGAAGGCTGGCTGTATCTGGCCGTGGTGGTTGACCTGTTCTCCCGAAAAGTTATCGGCTGGTCAATGCAACCCCGCATGACAAAAGAGATTGTCCTGAACGCATTACTTATGGCGGTGTGGAGGCGTAATCCTCAAAAGCAGGTACTGGTTCACTCTGATCAGGGCAGTCAGTACACGAGCCATGAATGGCAGTCGTTCCTGAAATCATACGGTCTGGAAGGCAGCATGAGTCGTCGCGGTAACTGCCACGACAACGCGGTTGCGGAAAGCTTTTTCCAGCTACTGAAACGCGAACGGATTAAGAAAAGGATCTACGGAACGAGAGACGAAGCCAGAAGCGATATTTTTGATTATATCGAAATGTTTTATTACAGTAAGCGTCGGCATGGTTCGAGCGAGCAGATGCCACCGGCTGAATATGAAAACCTATATTATCAACGGCTCAGAAATGTCTAGATTATCCGTGGCGATTCAAACCTCGAAAAAAGTCTAAGGCGAATTAGTTACGAATTTCATCTTTTTAAGTTTAGTTCCCTACGTACAGATTACAAAATGAACATAGCAAAGAAAGAGATGAAAAATAACTTATGAATCATGCTTGTAACAAAAATAATGACATAACTTATTTATAATAAAATTGATTAGTGAAATAACTTCTGCATTAGTGACATAACTTTAATATGACACGACACCCGGTGTCTTCTTTCCAACCTATCTCACAAAAAACGATCCTCCCCTTTGATCCCCATTTCATCTTCGCCTATATGACTAGTCATGAAATTTTAAATGACTAGTCATATAGGGAGAGAGCATGAACAATTCGCTGCCGGCCAATTTTTTATGGGGCAACTCGGTGTCAAGCATGCAGACGGAGGGGGCCTGGAACGAGGGCGGGAAGGGGATGTCGGTGTATGACATTCGCGAAGCCGGGGAGAACGTCTCCGACTGGAAAGTCGCGACCGACTCCTACCACCGCTACCGGGAAGATTTCGACCTGATGCAGGATCTGGGCATGAACTGCTACCGCTTCCAGATCTCCTGGAGCCGCGTCTGCCCGCAGGGCGACGGCGCGTTCAACGACGAGGGCATCGCGTTTTACGACCGTTTTATCGACGATCTGATCGCCCGCGGCATCGAGCCGATGGTCTGCCTGTACCACTTCGATATGCCGCTGGCGCTGGCGCAGGAGTACAACGGCTTCAACGACCGCCGCGTGATGGAGGCCTTTATCCGCTACGGCAAAAAGATGATCGACTGCTATGGCGACCGCGTGAAGTACTGGCTGACCTTCAACGAGCAGAACATCTTCCATATGCCGGAAGCGTTCCGCATTTCCGGCTATATGCACGGCGAGAAAACCCTGCGCGAGCTGTACGAGCTGCAGCACCATACGATGGTGGCGCACATGGCGCTGACCGAATATCTGCACCAGACCAGACCCGGCCAGCTGATGGGCGGCATGCTGGCGCACCAGCTGATCTACCCGGCCACCTGCAAACCGCGCGATATCTTCTGCGCCCAGCAGTACGACGAATTCCTCAACCAGAACCTGCTGCGCGTCTTCGCAGGGCAGGGCTACAGCCCGGCGGTGATGGCGGTGGTGGAACAGGAAGGCTTTGGCGATATCTACCGCGCCGAGG
>NZ_QFXN01000220.1:0-23910 GCF_003144775.1 Enterobacter sp. CGMCC 5087
TGGCGCGCACCAGAAACGACTATATGGCCTTCAGCTACTACGCCAGCAAAACGCTGGACAGCGATGCGATCCCGGAAGGCACGCCGGTAAACTATTACCTGCTGCACGGCGAGAAAAACAACCCGTACCTGAAGGCCACCGAGTGGAACTGGCAGATCGATCCGCTGGGCTTTCGCACCATCATCACCCGCTACGCCAACGACTGGCGGATGCCGGTCTTCCCGATCGAAAACGGCATCGGGGTGATTGAGTCCTGGGACGGCATCAATCCGATCGAGGACACCTACCGCATCGACTACCACCGGGCGCATATCAATGCCATGAAGGAGGCGATGTTCGAGGACGGGGCAGAGGTGATCGGCTACCTCGGCTGGGGGTTAATCGACATTCTCAGCTCCCAGGGCGACATGCGTAAGCGTTACGGCGTGGTCTATGTCAACCGGGAAAACCACGACCTGAAAGACCTGAAGCGCGTGCCGAAGAAGAGCTACGCGTGGTTAAAACAGGTTATCCATACCAACGGACGCGAGATGTAAGCCGTACGCTGCCGGGCCGTTTTTGTGACTGATTGATGGGAACTATCCGCTATGTCTGAAACAAAAATAACACCGCACATGCAGTCTTTTGTCGATAAGTTTGTTGAGTTCTCGGCGCGCCTGGCAAACCAGGTGCACCTTCGCTCCCTGCGCGACGCTTTCGCCACGGTGATGCCCATTTTCATCCTCGCCGGTCTGGCGGTGCTGGTAAACAACGTGGTATTTCCGTGGATTTTTCACGGCGACACGCTCGCGCAGTTTAAGGTGTGGGGCGAGGCGATTATCAACGGCACGCTGAACATCGCCGCGCTGCTGCTGGCCCCGATGATTGCCTGGTCGCTGGCGCGCAACAAAGATTTCGACAATCCGGTCTCGGCAGTGGTTATCGCCGTCAGCAGCTTCATCATCATGATGCCGATGCGCCTGCAGATTACGCCCGTCGGCAGCGACGCCGCGGTGAACGTCACCCAGGTGCTGACGTTCGCCAATATTGGCTCAACCGGGATTTTCGCCGGGGTGCTGATCGGGCTGCTCTCAACGGAACTGTTTATCGCCATTTCGCGCCTGAAGGCGCTGCACATTTCCCTCGGGGAAAACGTGCCTCCGGCGGTGAGCAAATCCTTTACCGCGCTGATCCCGACTATCCTCACGCTCTCCCTGTTCGCGGTGCTGGCGGCGATACTGGCAAACGTGCTGCACACGGACCTGATCCATCTTATTACTACCTTTATCCAGCAGCCGCTGCGGCTGATCAACACCAGCCTGCCGGGGACGATTTTCATCTACAGCTTCGGTAACTTCCTGTTTACGCTCGGTATTCATCAATCTGTCGTTAATAGCGTGGTGCTGGAGCCGTTCCTGCTGATCAACACCAACGAGAACATGCTGGCCTTCGCCAACGGCCAGCCCATCCCGCATATCATCAACAACATCTTCGTGCCGACGTTTGGCATGGTGGGCGGCACGGGCAGCACGATCTCGCTGCTGATTGCCATCTTTATCTTCTCCAGACAAAAATCGGCGAAGCAGGTGGCGCGTCTGTCGCTGGCGCCGGGCCTGTTTAACATCAACGAGCCGGTGATTTTTGGCCTGCCGATCGTGTTTAACCTGCCGCTGATGATCCCGTTCGTGCTGCTGCCCGCCATCGGCATTTACTTCGCCTGGCTCTGTACCACGCTGGGGTTAATGTCGCGCTGCGTGGTGATGATCCCGTGGACCACGCCGCCCATTCTCAGCGCCTGGCTTGCCACGGCGGGGGACTGGCGGGCGGTGGTGGTGCAGTTGGCAATCATCGTATTTGGTGTATTCTTCTACCTGCCTTTCCTCAAGATTGCCGAGAGAGTGGCGTTGAAAAACAGCGGGATAGAAAACTAACTGAAAGGAAGGACGATGGCGGCGAAGTACATCACCATAGCGCGGGAAATTAAGAAACGCATTATCAGCCAGCAGTACGCCGCCAATGAACCCCTGCCGGACCAGTTTGCGCTGGCGGCGGAGTTCAGCACCAGCCGGATGACCATTCAGCAGGCGATGCGCCAGCTGATCGTCGAAGGTCTGGTCTATACCCGCCAGGGGCAGGGCACGTTCATCCGTAAAAACTTCCTTCAGCTCTCGCAGTGGGATCTCTCCGGCAGCGACTACTTTGGTGCGACCAAAACCTGGGAACATCTGGGCACGGTGACCAGCCGGGTGGTGCATTTCGAGCTGCGCTTCCCGAACGAAAAAGAGCAGGCGTCGCTGATGATTAACGCCGATGCGCCGATCTATGACTTCATTCGACTCCGCCTGCTGAACGGCGAACCGATGTCGCTGGATTCCACGGTGATGCCGATGAATCTGGTGCCGGGCCTGACGAAAAACCATCTTGAAGGGTCGGTGTTTCAGTACGTTCAGGAGACCCTGGCGCTGAAAATTATGGGGTCGTATCGGGTGGTGCGGGCGCTTAAGCCCAGCGCGCTGGACAGGGAGCATCTGGTCTGCGAGCAGACCGATCCGGTGCTGGAAGTGGAGCAGGTGATTTATCTGGAGGACGGCACGCCGCTGGAGTATGCCCACTGCCACTATCGGTACGACCACGGCGGGATCGTGATCGTGAATAACGGATAAAAAAAAGCGGGCAACGAGGCCCGCTTTTTTAATGCTTCTCTGTCAGTTCAGACGCACCGGCATACCGGAGCGGTTCTGCACGGCCTGGTCAACAATCGCTGTTTCAACGTCTGGCTGAGACGTTACCGCCTGTACCGCGCTGTTCAGCGTAACAGGAACGACTTCGTTGTTGTTGATCTGGTCTTCGCTGGTGGACAGCGGGTTGTGCACTTCGATGTAGCGGCTGCCGTCTGGCTCAGAGGTCGCTTTCACCGGTTCGTTGATGAACTGCACGCGCGTACCGACCGGCACGTTTTCAAACAGGAATTTGATGTCGTCGTTACGCAGGCGCACGCAGCCGTGGCTTACGCGCAGGCCAATACCGAAGTTGGCGTTGGTACCGTGGATAGCGTACAGGCGGCCAATGTACAGCGCGTACAGACCCATTGGGTTATCCGGGCCTGCCGGTACAACGGCTGGCAGCGGTTCGCCCGCAGCGATGTATTCCGCGTGCATTTTGGCAGTCGGCGTCCAGGTTGGGCCCGCTTTCTTACGCTCAACTTTGGTGGTCCAGTTCATTGGGGTGTCTTTACCCAGCTGGCCGATACCGATTGGCAGCACGATAACGGTGTTGGTGCCTTTCGGGTAGTAATACAGACGCATTTCGGCGCTGTTAATCACGATACCTTCATGAACGGTATCCGGCAGGATCAGCTGCTGAGGAATATTCAGCACGGTACCCGCTTTCGGCAGATACGGGTCAACGCCCGGGTTCGCTTCCAGCATGTTAGACAGGCCCAGCTGGTACTGCGCAGCGAAATACTCCAGCGGCTGAGAGTTACCTTCTGGTACCGTCACAACCTGGTTCTGGCCTACCAGACGGCTACCGTCTGTTGGCAGGGGATACGTCACCGCAGACGCGGTCTTACAAAAACCTACTACGGCTAACGCCGCCGCTAAAAGCGTTGTTAATTTCATGTTCATGTTGTGCGAGGTATCTAAGCCATTCTGGCGATGAGTTGATAAGTCTGAATCTGTGATGGGAGCGCATTATATGTGCATTCCCGCTAACAGGGAATTCAGATGTGTACGAAATCACATTTTTTTCGATTTTGTTAAAGTTTAGTGGATTGCCGCAACACGGGATCTCAATTCGGAATTGTGGCATAATGCCGTGTTTATCACACTTTTCGCAGGAATCTCCCCGTGTTAGTTACCAGCAACGTCACTATGCAGTTTGGCAGTAAGCCGCTGTTCGAAAACATTTCCGTCAAATTTGGCGGCGGCAACCGTTACGGCCTGATTGGTGCCAACGGTAGCGGAAAATCCACCTTTATGAAGATCCTCGGCGGTGACCTGGAGCCGACGCTCGGCAACGTATCGCTCGACCCTAACGAGCGTATCGGTAAGCTGCGTCAGGATCAGTTCGCTTTCGAAGAGTTCACCGTGCTCGACACCGTGATCATGGGGCATGGGGAACTGTGGGAAGTGAAGCAGGAGCGCGATCGCATCTACGCGCTGGCCGAAATGAGCGAAGAAGACGGCTATAAAGTGGCCGATCTGGAAACGCAGTACGGTGAGATGGACGGTTACTCTGCAGAAGCGCGCGCGGGCGAGCTGCTGCTGGGCGTAGGCATTCCGGTTGAACAACATTACGGCCCGATGAGCGAAGTGGCGCCAGGCTGGAAGCTGCGCGTGCTGCTGGCACAGGCGCTGTTCTCTAACCCGGACATCCTGCTGCTCGACGAACCGACGAACAACCTGGACATCGACACCATCCGCTGGCTGGAGCAGACGCTGAACGATCGCGACAGCACCATGATCATCATCTCGCACGACCGTCACTTCCTGAACATGGTCTGTACGCACATGGCGGATCTGGACTACGGCGAGCTGCGCGTTTACCCGGGCAACTACGACGAGTACATGACGGCGGCTACCCAGGCGCGCGAGCGTCTGCTGGCGGATAACGCCAAGAAGAAAGCGCAGATTGCTGACCTGCAGTCCTTCGTCAGCCGCTTTAGCGCCAACGCCTCTAAGTCGCGTCAGGCGACCTCGCGCGCGCGTCAGATTGATAAAATCAAGCTGGAAGAGGTTAAAGCCTCCAGCCGTCAGAACCCGTTCATCCGCTTCGAGCAGGACAAGAAGCTGTTCCGTAACGCGCTGGAAGTGGAAGCCCTTACCAAAGGCTTCGATGAAGGCCCGCTGTTTAAAAACTTCAACCTGCTGCTGGAAGTGGGCGAGAAGATTGCCATTCTGGGTGCCAACGGCGTGGGTAAATCTACCATGCTGAAAACCCTGGTCGGCGAACTGCAGCCGGACAACGGCACCGTGAAGTGGTCCGAAAACGCGCAAATTGGTTACTACGCGCAGGACCATGAGTACGAGTTCGAAAATGACCTGACCGTCTTTGACTGGATGAGCCAGTGGAAGCAGGAAGGCGACGACGAGCAGGCGGTGCGCAGCATTCTGGGTCGTCTGCTGTTCAGCCAGGACGACATCAAAAAGCCGGCTAAAGTGCTCTCTGGTGGTGAGAAGGGACGCATGCTGTTCGGCAAGCTGATGATGGAAAAACCAAATATCCTGGTGATGGACGAACCGACTAACCACCTGGATATGGAATCCATTGAATCGCTGAACATGGCGCTGGAGATGTATCAGGGTACCCTGATCTTCGTCTCTCACGACCGTGAGTTCGTCAGCTCGCTGGCGACCCGCGTGATCGAAATTACGCCAGAGCGCGTAGTGGACTTCACCGGTAACTACGAAGATTACCTGCGCAGTAAAGGTATCGACGGCTAATTTCCCGTCGTCTTTCACGCTGCAGATGCGTTGGCTTCACCTGTTCACCCCGGTCACTTACTTATGTAAGCTCCCGGGGATTCACAGGCTTGCCGCCTTCCTGCAGCGCGAAATACTTAGGGAAAGGGGTCGTGCCTTTATTCCCTCTCCCCCTGGGAGAGGGTTAGGGTGAGGGCATCGGGCCGCACTAGACCACCCACTCGCCCCCTTCGACCCCGTTCACCAGCAGCGTACGTTTTTCCCCTGCAGGCAGCGACACCTTAAGCGATTTCCACGCCGGACGATAATCCCCGCGCGCGTTAACCTTCAGGTTGATGGTTGCGCCGTCGCACACCATTTCCCACTCCACCCACAGCGCATTGCCGTTCTGGTAGCCCCAGCTTTCGCCGTCGTCTTCAAACAGCATTCCGGTGGTCGTGCCGACTCCCTTCACCGGGAACAGCTTCAGTTCACGGGTCGTATCTTTTTCGGCACTCACATGCGTGATGCGTTCGCTCAGCGGAAGACCGGCACCGGCGCGCACCAGCAGCGGCAGTTTTTCCAGCGGCGCGTCGAGGACGATCGACTGGCCGCCTGCATACCACGCGTGGGTGTAAAAATCATACCAGCCGGTGTCGTTATCCGGCAGCCAGACGCGTCGCTCGCGCAGCCCGGCTTCGACGACGCTGGCCACCAGCAGGTCGTGGCCCAGCAGGAAGTCATCGCACTCCTCAAACGTCTGCGCATCATGCTCGTGGTCGAGGAAGGTCGGGCGCAGCATCGGCTCGTCGTCGGCATGCGCCTGCCAGAGCAGGGTGTAGAGGTACGGCAGCAGGCGGTAGCGCAGCTCAACCGCACCGCGAATGGCTGGCGTGACGCCCGGGTACATCCACGGCTCGTTCACGGTGTGGTCATCGTTCCACGAGTGAATGGTAAAGCGCGGGTGCATCACGCCGTTCTGCACCCAGCGCACGAACAGCTCGGCGTCCGGTTTGTCGCCGGAGAAACCGCCGACGTCGTGACCGACGTTGAACAGACCGGACAGGCTCATGCCCAGACCCATGCGGATGTTATAGCGCAGGGTGTCCCAGCTGGTGCGGTTGTCGCCGCTCCAGGTCTGGACGTAGCGCTGCATCCCGGCGCAGCCGGAGCGGGAGATGAGATACGGACGTTTTTCCGGCGCGAAACGCTGCTGCGCTTCCAGCGAGGCGCGCATCATCAGCAGCGGCATCACCGGGCGAATGTGCTTGATGGCGATCTCCTTGCCGAAGCCAAAGCAGCGCGCTTCCCCGTCCCACACTTCATATTCGTTGTTGTCGTTCCAGGTAGAGTCGATGCCCATCTCCAGCAGCTGCGTGGTCACGCCGTTCTGCCACCACTGCACCGTCTGCGGGTTGGTAAAGTCGAGGTGCGAGCCTTCGTCATCCCAGAAGCTGGAACGTTCCGGTGCATCGGTTTCTGAATCGCGAATGAACAGGCCGCTCTCCGCCACTTCGTTATAGCGCGGATGGTCCTGCAGCAGGCACGGCTTGATGTTTGCCGCCAGCTTCAGCCCCGCGTCGTGGAAGGCTTGGCTCATCACCTTCGGCTGCGGCACCTTGTCATAGTTCCAGTTAAAGACGTAGCGCTTGCCGTTGATAGAGGTATAGCCGGAGGAGAGCTGGAACGAGTCGCACGGGATGGCGTGCTCTTCGCACAGGCGGATGAAGTTCATCAGCTGGTTCTGGGCGTCCGGCGCGTCGGTGTAGTGCATGGTCGAGCCGCTGTAGCCCAGGCTCCACTTCGGTCCGAACAGCGTTTTCCCGGTCAGGCGCACGAAGGCTTTGGTGACGTCCAGCACGCGTTTGCCGGTAAAAATGTAGTAATCGATATCGCCCGCTTCCGCCTGCCAGCGACGGTAGGCGGTGTGGTAGTTGTCGATCTCGTTGCCCAGATCCAGCCAGCAGCTGCTCAGGTTGTCGTAGAACAGGCCGTAGCTGACGTCGTCGCGGCGGGCGATAGTGAATGGAATATGCTTGTAGAGCGGGTCGGTGCTGGCCGCGTTGTACCCCATTGCGTCGAGGTTGCGCATCTCATAGCGCTTGCCGTTGCGCTGCAGATCGCCCGCTTTTTCGCCCAGGCCGTAGAAACGCTCGTCCTTGCGGCGGCTGAGGTAGTGCGCCACGCCGTCGCCATGGGCGTTCAGCAGGTAGGCGCTGGTTGGACGGTCGTTGACCAGCGGCTGCCACTCGCCCGCTTCATTGCGGTAGTGCCACTCCAGCCACAGGGGCTGGTGGACCGTTACGCGCAGCTGTTCGGTTGCCACGGTGAGCGTCTCATCCTGCTGCGTCAGGGTCCAGGCCGGGCAGGAGAAACCGCTTATATCCTCACGACGGCGGCCTTCCCACGGCACGTCTTTTTCCGGCGCGATGCTCCAGGTGCGGTCCAGCGCCAGCTCGCCTTTGCGTTTGATCAGCACGCGGAACAGGTTCTCTTCCAGCACGTACAGGCACAGGCGGTGCTGGTTATCGACCAGCAGTTCCAGATGGTTTGCCGACTGCGTATCAAGGGTCCAGTTTTTCAGGGTTTTCATATGCAATACATCCACTATCAGGCGCGCTTGGCGCGACGTTCAGCAATAAATGCTACCAGGAAGACAGCGCCAATCAGGTCAAAGAAGCCCATGGCAATAAAGAGCGGGTTAAAGCCGATTTTGTCGGCGGTCACACCGATTAACAGTGAGAACAGGAAGCTGGCGATCCACGCCGCAGAGCCGCGCATGCCGTTGACGGTCGCCATCTGGCCTTTGTCGAACGACTCAACGACCAGGGCGCTCAGCATGCAGGAGATGATCTGGTGCCCGAAGCCGCCGATGGAAATCAGCACGATGGTGATATACGGGTCGCGGGTAATGGCCACGATGCCCAGCGAGATCATCAGGAACGCGCCCGTCACGGAGCTGGCAACGACCGAGTTAACGCGCGAGCAGCCGAACAGACGGGTGTACAGACGCGTCAGGTAGCCACTCGCCACGCTGCCGAGGTCGGCGGCGAGGAACGGCAGCCAGGCAAACATCGCAATCTGCTTCAGGTCCATGCCGTGCTCTTTGGCGAGGTACAGCGGCACCCAGAAGCTCAGCACCGCCCAGGCCGGTTCCGCCATAAAGGCCGGGATGGCGATCCCGTAGAAGCGTTTGTTTTTCGAGACGGTTTTCAGCGCGGTCAGGAAGGGCAGTTTCACCGCAGGCGGCTCGTTATCCTGCTTGATAAACGCCAGTTCGTCCTTGCTCAGGTTCGGGTGCTGCTCCGGGTTGTGGTAGAACGCCCACCACAGGATCACCCACAGCAGCGCCAGCACGCCGGTAAACATAAACGCGCCCTGCCAGCCGAATGACGCGTGAGCAAAGTAAATGATAGGCGGAGCCAGCATCGCGCCGATGGAGAAGCCCACGCCAGCCCAGCCGGCGGCAACGGGTCGCTCTGATTTCGGGAACCATTCGCCGATGGTTTTGGCGTTCGCCGGGGTAGCGGCGGCCTCAGAGGCACCCATAAAGAAGCGCAGAATAGCGAGGTGCAGCCAGCTTCCGGCGCCCGCATGGAAGATACACATCAGCGCCCAGATCCCGGCGCAGACCATAAAGCCAATCTTCAGGCCGATGACGTCAATCAGCCAGCCGCACAGGGGCTGGAAAATGGTATAGGCGATCTGGAACGCGCCGACGATCCAGGAGTATTGCTCGGTGGTGATCCCGAGGCTCTCTTTCAGTTCCGGGGCGAGGATCCCGAGTGAGTTTCGGGTGATGTAGTTAACGGTGACGCCAAGTAAGAACAGCACCAGCACGTACCAGCGCAGGTTCTTGATGACGCGACGGGTTTTGCTTGTCGCTACGGTGTTATTGATGTCCTGACTCATTTTACTCTCCACAAGACGGACGGTAAGGGAACGGAGGTTCAGGTGTCACACGGATTTTTATGCCTTTGATTTCTTTCCGTTTAAACTACTTAAGTTGGTATACAACTAGTATGGAAGTTGTGTGACAAGTTCACCTTAAGGAAGAAAATGAGTGGGCAAAAGTGGATTTTGTGCAAAATTTCTCATAACTGACGTAAACCCTCTGGCATGATGGCTTTTATGTCAGCTATTACCTGACCAATACGCTATGAAAATTTTTTCATTTCGCAAATGGAGCCAGATCACAAAATGGACAAAAGGCTAAAAATCACCGAAATCGCGGCCCGGACGCAGCTCTCGATCAGCACCGTATCGCGGGTGCTGGCGGGAAAAGCGAATACCAGTGAAAAAGCGCGCGCGAAGGTGCTGGCGTGCGCGCGGGAGCTGGGGGTGATGGACGGCATGGCGGCAGGGCGTCTGCTGCTTAACAGCCTGGTGGTTTTTGCCCCGCAGCGGGCGTTTGACGAGCGGTCCGACATCTTTTACTACCGCGTGATCCAGAGCGTGAGTAAAGGCCTGGCGTCCCACGATGTGCGCCTTCGCTACTGCGCGCTGGAGGAGAACGACAGCGACGCCCAGCTGTTTCTGGCACGCATGAACGAAGCGGACACCCAGGCGGCAATCCTTCTTGGCATTGACGATCCCCATATCCACGATCTGGCGGTGGACGTCGGTAAACCCTGCATGCTGATTAACTGCCGCGACCGGCACATGCGTCTGCCTGCCGTCGCGCCGGACCATCGCGCCATCGGCGAGCGGGCGGCGGAATATCTGTTCGAAATGGGACACCGTGAGGTGATGAACGTGCTGTGCCTGCGCCGCTACACCATGGAGCTGCGCCTGGCGGGGATCCGCGACGCGTGGCAATCTCACAATCTGAAATTCAACGATAAACGCGATCTGCTGGTGGTGCCCAGCTTCAGCGCGCGCGAAACGGAACAGATGGTCAGCAGTTGGCTCAGTGAAGTGCAGGGGAAGGATTTACCTACCGCGTTCCTGGTCGGCGGCGACTTTATGGCGGCGGGCACCATTAGCGCCTTACAAAACCACGGCCTGCGCGTGCCGCAGGACGTGTCGGTGATGAGCATTGACGGATTTAACCTGGCCGCAATCCAGGATGTGCCGCTGACGGCCGTGCATGTTCCGCGCGATGAGCTGGGGACGGAAGCGGTACACATGCTCCAGCAGCGGCTGATGCGCCCGGACGCGCCGGTGGGGACGTTACTGCTTAACGGCACGCTGACCGTGAGGGAATCGGTACGGCGGATACGTCAGGGGAAACGACGCACCGCCGTTGAGCGGGAAGGGCTGTACGACAGTTAGACCATGCCCAGCGCGCGCTTGCCGTGGATGTTGAGATCGTTCACGGTAAAGCGGTCCTGCCAGCTCTTTTCATAATCTTCGCGTGGGAAATCCCCCGGCGATGCGCCGGTCTCCAGCGCTTCCTTGACCTTCTTCGCGTAGGCGAGGTTTTTCTCGCACATCGGTGCGGCGGGGATATACATCACGTTGCCCCAGCCCTGCTGATTGTCCACCGGCGCGACGGAGTGGATCACATCGCAGTGCCACCACACCGAATCGCCCGCGTCCAGCGCCGGAATGCTGGTCAGCGCCTCGATGAGCAGCGGGTGCCACTTCTCGGATATCGGCAGTACGCGCCCCGGTGCCACGCCGCACAGCTCGTCTTCCGGCACGTCGTCCAGCAGCGGACGCAGCAGAATGTACGCCATCGCTTCCGGGATCGGCACCACGTGCAGTAGCCCCTGGCCAGGGATCATGTCCGACAGCGCGGTCCAGCCCTGGAAGGTGCGGAACACCGAGCATTTGGTGGTGTTATCGACGGTATACTCTTCCACTTCGGTACGGTGCGCGGCGTTCCACGGATCGTACTTGTCGACATTGCCGTCAAACACGCGGGCAAAGACCTGCTGGTAAGCCGGCAGCAGCCAGCGCTCCAGCGCGCCGGAGTCGGTATGCGCACCCAGCCCTTTCGAGGTGGTTCCCGGCGGACGGCGGCGGATACGATCCGGATAAATCACGCTCACGTCCGGGTTGAACCACTGCTTGCCGTTGCTCTCGAACGTCCATAAGCGGTTCAGGAACGACTGCACCTGCGCCATCTCTTCGCTCTGGCGCGCCTGCATCTGCGCCTGCGACCAGTAGATCGGGTAAATCTCCGGACGGGAGGCGGTCAGGGTGCCGAAGAAGTTATCGCCAGGGCCTTTGTAGACCTCATCAAACTTATTCAGATCGAGGTAGTCGAGCATCGACTGATCCCACGCCAGCGCCTGCTTGCGCGGGAAATGACCTTTAATCACCGCGCAGCCGCGGCGTTTAACGGCCTCGCGCTGTGCGTCGGTAATCGTGCCGTTTTTCACATCCGCAAACGGAATCACCGGCCAGACGGATTCGCCTTTGTTCTTAAGCGCGTTGATTTCCGCCACGCGGGTGGCAATTTTGTCGCTGAGCTTATTAAACACCGCCTGCACGTCGCCGATCTGCGCGCGCAGCTCACGTTTTAACTGACGGATTGCCGCTTTGTGGTCCGCTGGTAAGGTTTCACTGGTAAAGGTCATAACTGCCTCGCATCTTTCATTCGAAAGTAAAAATGTCTACAAGTGATACTTTAAGTTAAAAATAAGTTAATGCAAGTTTAAAAACTTGACGCAAGCCACAGGTCGGAAAAAGAGTGAGAGGCCGGAGCGACGCTCCGGCGAGGAAAGGATCAGAGGTCGAACGGGGAATGGTTGTCGAGCACGGACTGAATGACGTTCAGCGCGCCCTGATGGTTGTTGTCGTCTGTGCCGTAGCGGCTGATTTCTTTGATGCTCTCTGCCGCGTTGCCCATCGCAAAGGAATATTTCACCAGCTTCAGCATCTCGGCATCGTTGCCGCTGTCCCCAATGGCCACGCACTCCTGCGGGGAGATTTTCCAGCGTTTCAGCAGACGACTGATGCCGTTGGCCTTGTGCAGGCCGGGGATAATCAAATCGACAAAGCCAAAGCCGCTGGTGACCGGCTTCATGATGCCGTCCAGGGAGACGTGCAGTTTATCCACCAGATCAGGGATATCGCTGTCCGGCAGGTTCAGGGAGAATTTAAACAGTACGTCGTCAATTTCGCGGTAATCGCTGATGCGCTTTAAGCGGTGATAGTGCTTTGACATCAGCGCTACGAACGCGTCCGGGGCTTTATCGCTCACGTACGCGCTCTCCAGCCCGCAGGCCACAAAGTTCAGCCCTTTATCTTTCAGCAGCTCGCCAATCACGATCTGCGATTCATGACGCGTCAGCTCGCCGTGGAAAATCTGTTCGCCGCGATCGAACACCAGCGCGCCGTTTTCCGCGACGAAAGAGATCCGTTCTTTCAGCTCCGGAAAGAAGGAGATGAGCTGGTAATACTGGTTGCCGCTGGCGACAACGAATTCAATGTCGCGGGCTTTAAGCTGTTCAAACTGTGCCTGGAAGCGGTCACGATCGTACTGCTTGGCATCATCAAGGAAAGTTCCGTCCATATCGGTGACGATAACTTTAACGGTCATACTGTGCTCCTGGGTCACTGCGTTTTGAAACATTCTAATAACAAGGTGACGGGGAGCACAAATTTAATTTCATTCGAAAGTAAAAGCAAAACGGCAACCGAGGTCGCCGTTGTTAGTGTTTCCTTCCTCTCCCTGTGGTAGAGGGTCGGGGTGAGGGGACATGCCGTTACAGCGTGTGCTCAGTACGGGCGATAATATCGTCCTGCGCATCCGGCGACAGGGCGGTGAAGAACGCCGAGTAGCCCGCGACGCGCACCACGAGATCGCGATACTGGTCAGGATGTTTCTTCGCTTCCAGCAGCGTTTCGCGCGAGACGATGTTGTACTGAATATGCCAGCCTTTATGCACCTCGAAGAAGGTGCGCAGCAGCACCATCAGCTTCTGGCGATCGCTGTCGTTTTCCAGCGTCGACGGGTTCAGCTTCTGGTTAAGCAGCACGCCGCCGAGAATCGCTTCCGTCGGCAGTTTACCCACCGAGCCAATTACCGCCGTCGGGCCGAGGTGGTCCGTACCGGAGGCCGGGCTTGCTCCTTCCGCCAGCGGGGTGTGCGCCTTACGTCCGTCCGGAGTGGCCATCGTTGCCGCGCCAAACGGCACGTTCGCGGAAATGGAAGAGGTGCCCGCGTAGTAGTTACCGCCAATCGGGCCGCGGCCGTGGCGCGGGTTGTGGTACTGCTTCAGCTCTTCGATGTAGGTCTGATAGGCGCGCGTCAGCAGCATGTCCACGCTGTCGTCGTCGTTGCCGTACTTCGGCGCGCCGTTAATCTGGCGCTGGCGCAGCTGCTCGTGGGTCAGCCCGTCGAAGTCATCCGCCAGCGCCGCCGCCAGCTGCTGCTGACCGATAGTGCCCTGCTCGAACACCAGCTTCTTCACCGCAGCCAGGCTGTTGCCGAGGTTAGCGATACCCACCTGCAGGCCGGAGACCCAGTCGTACTTCGCGCCGCCCTGCTTGATGCTTTTCGCGCGTTCGATGCAGTCGTCCACCAGCGCCGAGCAGAGAATATCGTGGACGTTCTCTTCCAGCATGGTATCCACCACGTACTCAATCTCGATGGATTTGCGGGTGTAGTAGCGGATCTGGCTGTCCCACGCCGCCATCACTTCGTCGAAGTTGTCGAAGTTACCGGCGGAGAGCGCTTTCTCCTGCGGCAGGAACACCTTGCCGCTGGTGGCGTCGCGCCCGCCTTCCAGCGCGGCCAGCATCACGCGGGCGAAGTTGATAAAGCTCATGCCGGTGCAGCGATAGCCCCATTTGCCGCCCACCGCAGTTTCGATACAGCCGATGGCCGCGTAGTCGTAGGCGTCGTCTCGTTCAACGCCGAGCTTGATGAATTCCGGAATGACGATTTCATCGTTGTTGAACGCGGGCATCCCGAAGCCGCAGCGGATCACCTGCACGCAGGCGTCGAGGAAGTCGTTGCTCATGCCCGCGTGGTAACGCACGCTCAGGTTTGGCTGGGTGGATCGCAGGCGACCGCAGGACTCCAGAATCGCGTAGGAGAGCGGGTTCACCGCGTCCATCGGCTCACCGTTGACCAGCTTCTGGCCGCCGATGGTGACGTTCTGGTACAGCGGGCTACCGGCGGAAGCCTTGGAGTGCGAGCCGGAGCGGATCTTGTTCACTTCCAGCAGCTTCAGCCAGCAGCTGTGGAGCAGCTCGATGGCGTGCTCGCGATCCAGGCTCTGGTTCAGCTCCACGTCGCGGCGGTAGTACGGATAGAGATACTGGTCCATACGCGCGAAGGAGACGGAATGGCCGTTGGACTCAATCTGCAGGATCAGCTGGATGAAGTAGCACAGCTGCAGCGCCTGCCAGAAGGTTTTTGGCGGCTCGTGGGCAATCACGTCGCAGTTTTCCGCCATCGCCAACAGCTCGTCGCGGCGGCTTTCGCGGGTTTCAGTGGACGCCATTTCACGCGCCAGATTGGCAAAGCGTTTGATATGCAGGCTTACGGCTTCCAGTACGATATCGATCGCCTTCAGGAACTGGTCGCCGTGCAGGTCTTCCAGCACCGTCAGGTTGATGCGCGTGCGGCGCTCGGCCACCTTAGCGCGCAGGCCGTCGAGGCCTTTCTCCAGCACCAGCGGGAAGTTGACCGCCAGGTGCGCGTCGCCGGAGGTCATGTTGCCTTCGGCTTTGATAATGCCGGTTTCCAGCAGGCCTTTCTGCTCGTCGGTGAACATGCCGTAGCATCGGTCCTGCACCGTCTGGCCGCGCCACCACGGGCAGATCTCATGCAACACGCGCTTGTTCTCTTCGCTCACCGCAAAGCCCGCGCCCGGGCGGTCCGCCAGATCGTCGATCTCTTTCTCAATCCAGGAGACGGTGTATTCCGGGAAAATCGGCGCGGCGCGCACTTCGCTTGCCTGGTTACCGATGATCAGCTCGTCGTGTTTGATCCAGATGGTGCGTTCCGCCAGGTGATGCGCCAGCGCCAGGGCGCGGCGTACCGGGATCGGCTTGTCCATGTGCTGCTGGTACATTTCGGTGTAATGCTGGGCGCGCTCGGTACAGACCGGCGGCTTGACGATATGCACCAGGGCCATTTTGTGCGCCTTAATGCGCTCGCTGAGGGTGTTGAGATTCAGGGTTGTCATAGGTTTATCCTCGTAAGGTCGCGGTTAACCCTTTCTGGCAGGCGTACTGCTGCGCAAAGTCCAGCAGGGCAGGGTTATCCAGCGGTTTGTCAGGGGCAGAGTAGGGTTGGCCGAGCAGGGTGTATTTGTTCATGCCCAGCGTGTGATACGGCAGAAAATGAATATCGTCGACGCCGAGCTCGTCGGCAGCGAAGTTGGTAATGGCGGTTATGGACGCTTCGTCAGCGTTAAAGCCCTGGATCAGCGGCACGCGAATGGTGATTTTTTTCCCGGCGGCGGCAAGGCGCTTCAGGTTGTCCAGGATTCGCTTAGCCGAACCGTCCGTCCACTGTTTGAACACCTCACCGTCGACGTGCTTCAGGTCGGCGAGGAACAGATCGACGTAGGGTAATGATGGCTCGATGTAATGCCACGGCACGTGAAGGCAGGTTTCCACGGCGGTGTGGATCCCCTGTTCGTGGCTGGCTTTAAACAGGGCGTGCGCCAGCTCAGGGTTCATAAACGGTTCGCCGCCGGAGAGGGTGATCCCGCCGCCGCTGCGGTCGTAAAAGGGCTTGTCGCGCAGTACGGTCGCCATGATCTCCTCGACCTGCTGCTCTTCACCGCAGACGGTCAGCGCCTGCGTCGGGCAGCAGTCGGTAAGGGCGTTGAGCGCGGCTTCATCAAGCTTCTCGCGGTGGATAACCAGGCCATTCAGCGCGCGTTCGATGCAGCCCGGTGCCGCCTGCTGGCACAGGTCACAGCCGTCCAGGCACAGGCGCGCATCAAATAGCACGTCCCGGCTGCGGGAGCGGCTTTCCGGGTTCTGACACCAGCGACAGCCCAGCGAGCAGCCTTTCAGGAACACCACGGTTCGAATACCGGGGCCGTCGTGGGTAGAGTAACGCTGAATATTGAAGATCATGATTTCGCCTCTCGTGTTGCACATGAAGATTAAATTACTTTCGAATGAAAGTTATCTTGATGCAGGTCAACTACTGAGCAGGTTTTGTCGTGATAGGGTAAGTGCAGGCTAATTTTGAGGGTGACATCATGGAACTTTATCTCGACACATCTGACGTTGCGGCAGTCAAAAAGCTGGCGCGTATCTTCCCGCTGGCGGGCGTGACCACCAACCCAAGCATTGTGGCGGCAGGTAAAACGCCGCTGGACGAGCTGCTGCCGGCGCTGCACGACGCGCTGGGCGGTAAAGGCCGTCTGTTCGCCCAGGTGATGGCGACCACCGCCGAAGGGATGGTGGAGGACGCGCGTAAGCTGCGTGCCATCATTAACGACCTGGTAGTAAAAGTGCCGGTGACCGCCGAAGGGCTGGCGGCGATCAAGATGCTGAAAGCGGAAGGGATCCCGACGCTGGGTACGGCGGTTTACGGTGCTGCGCAGGGGATGCTCTCCGCGCTGGCGGGTGCAGAGTATGTGGCGCCTTACGTTAACCGCGTGGACGCGCAGGGCGGGGACGGGATCCAGACCGTGGTTGAACTGCAGCAGCTGCTGACGCTGCACGCCCCGCAGTCAAAGGTGCTGGCCGCGAGCTTCAAAACGCCGCGTCAGGCGCTGGACTGCCTGCTGGCAGGCTGCGAGTCAATCACGCTGCCGCTGGACGTGGCGCAGCAGTTTATTACCTCTCCGGCCGTGGATGCGGCGATTGTGAAGTTTGAGCAGGACTGGCAGGGGGCGTTTGGACGGACGTCGATCTGACGGGGGGTGGCCTGATGCCCTCACCCCAACCCTCTCCCACAGGGAGAGGGAGCAAACACTAAAACGGCAACCTGAAGGTTGCCGTTTGCTTTAACCTCCGCAAACCTCACACCCCGGGTTACGCATCAGCTTCATCTCGCGGAACTGGCAGGTCATCGCGTCATACATCACAATTTTCCCCGCGGCTGGCGTGCCGTAGCGCGCCAGCACCTTGATCGCTTCCATCGCCTGCAGGGAGCCAATCACGCCGACCAGCGGCGCCATCACGCCCGCTTCAACGCAGGTCAGCGCGTTCTCGCCGAACAGACGGCTCAGGCAGCGGTAGCAGGGTTCACCTTCCGCGTACGTGAAGACGCTGATTTGCCCCTCCATGCGGATCGCCGCGCCGGAGACCAGCGGGATTTTGTGGGCAAAGCAGCCCGCGTTCAGCTGGTTACGAACGGTGACGTTATCGGTGCAGTCCAGCACCAGGTCGTGCTGCGCAATCTGCGCGGACAGCGCCTCGTCATCCAGCATCGCGTCAATCAGGGTGAACTGAACGTTGGGGTTGATTCGCACCAATGCCGTGCGGGCAGAGTCCACCTTCGGCTGGCCAACCGTCGCGTCGCTGTGCAGCGTCTGGCGCTGCAGGTTAGATACCGACACGGTATCAAAATCCAGCAGCGTCATTCTGCCAACGCCCGCCGCCGCAAGATACTGCGCGGCGGCGCAGCCAAGACCGCCGAGCCCGACAACCAGCACGCTTGCTGCTTTAAGCGCTTCCTGGCCCTCAAAGTCAAACCCGCGCAGCACAATCTGGCGGTTGTAGCGCATCATCTCCGGGTCGCTCAGCTCCACCGTCATGTCAACCTCCGAACAGATGGTTAAAACTTTCAACCTCAACCCATTCGCCTGCTTCCACATTGCCGCGCTCGCGCTCCAGGACGATAAAGCAGTTGCCCTGGCTGAAGGAGCTGAAAATGTGTGAGCCCTGGTGTCCGGTGGTGCTCACTTCGAGCTCTCCGTCCGCGTTGCGCGCCAGAATGCCGCGCTGGAAATCGAGACGACCCGGCGATTTTTTCAGGCCCGTGGCGGCGCGCACGCGCTGGCGTTCCGGCAGCGGGCTGGCGCTGTTGCCTGAAAGCTTCGCCAGCAGCGGGATCACCAGCTGGTAGAAGGTGAGAGCCGCCGAGACCGGATTCCCCGGCAGGCCGCAGAACCAGCCGTGAGTGAGCTTGCCAAACGCGAACGGTTTGCCCGGCTTGATGGCCAGCTTCCAGAAGGCGATTTCCCCCAGCTCTTCGAGGATGGTTTTGGTGTAATCCGCTTCGCCCACGGAGACGCCGCCGGAGCTGATGACCACGTCGGCAGCGTTATCCGCCTCGATAAACGCGGCGCGCAGTTTTTCCGGATCGTCAGGAATAATGCCGAGGTTAATCACCTCGCAGCCCAGCTGCTCCAGCATCAGATGTACCGCCAGGCGGTTGGTGTCGTAAATCTGACCGTCCTGCAGCGGCTGGCCCGGAAGCTGAAGTTCGTCGCCGGTGGAGAAAACGGCCACGCGCACTTTACGGATAACGTCGATTTCAGCCACGCCGAGCGACGCCAGCACCGGCAGCTCACCTGCCGTCAGCTTCTGCCCGGCAGAAAAGACCGTCGCGCCAAGGGTGATATCTTCGCCCGTGCGGCGGATGTTCTGGCCCGCTTTAACGTTCGCGGTAAAACGCACGCCGCCGTCGGTCTGTTCGGTCTCTTCCTGCATCACAACGGCGTCGCAGCCGGCCGGAACCGGCGCGCCGGTCATGATGCGCACGCAGGTGCCCGCAGGCCATTCACCGCTAAACGGCTGGCCCGCAAAGGCTTTACCCGCCACCTGCAGAGCGTTACCCGTCTGGAGATCCGCCAGGCGTACCGCGTAACCGTCCATCGCGGAATTATCAAACCCCGGCACGTTAAGCGGAGAGACGATATCGCGCGCGGCAATACGGCCAAAACAGCGCACGAGGGGCAGCGTCTCAACGTCATGCAGCGGGGAAACTCGGTCAAGCATCTGCGTGAGTGCCGTCTCAAGCGGCATCAGTCCGGCGGTAAAATCCATGGTGGGCTCCTGCGGAGTAACAACGAAAGCGCTCATTATGGCAGAAAAGTGCGGCTAACTGTATGACCCGATGGGTGTACGCTTTACATCACAGTTACGTCTTTCTATATTCAAAAATCATCTGAAGTTTCATCGACGATAATGATATTTATAGAAAAAGCCGCAAATCAGGCTAACGGGTGATGCGAATGGTTAATGCGGTAATCGCAATTCATGGTGGCGCCGGGGCAATCACCCGAGCACAGCTCAGTCCCGAGCAGGAAAAGCGCTATATCGACGCGCTGTACGCCATTGTGGAAACGGGTCAGAAAATGCTCGAAGCGGGCGAAAGCGCGCTGGACGTGGTCACCGAGGCGGTGCGCCTGCTGGAAGAGTGTCCGTTATTTAATGCGGGGATCGGTTCGGTCTTTACCCGGGATGAAACGCACGAGCTGGATGCCTGCGTGATGGACGGCGTCACCCTGAAAGCGGGCGCCGTGGCGGGCGTGAGTCATCTGCGCAATCCGGTGCTGGCGGCGCGTCTGGTGATGGAGGCGAGTCCGCACGTGCTGCTGACGGGGGCCGGGGCAGAGGCGTTTGCCTTCGAGCACGGGATGGAACCGGTATCGGCGGATCTGTTTTCCACGGAGGAGCGCTACCAGCAGCTGCTGGAAGCCCGTTCGGCGGGCATGACGCAGCTTGACCATACAGCGCCGCTCGATGAAACCACCAAAATGGGCACGGTCGGCGCGGTGGCGCTGGATAAGGCCGGAAACCTCGCGGCGGCGACCTCAACGGGCGGGATGACCAACAAGCTGCCCGGGCGCGTCGGCGATAGCCCGCTGCCGGGCGCCGGCTGCTACGCCAATAACGCGACGGCGGCGGTGTCGTGTACCGGAACCGGGGAAGTGTTTATCCGCGCCCTTGCGGCCTATGACATTACCGCGCTGATGGATTACGGCGGTTTAAGCCTCAGCGAAGCCTGCGAGCGCGTGGTAATGGAAAAACTCCCCGCGCTTGGCGGCGTCGGCGGGCTCATTGCGGTGGATCGTGAGGGCAACGTGGCTTTGCCGTTCAACAGCGAAGGGATGTATCGCGCCTGGGGTTATGCCGGTGATGAACCGAGCACGGGCATCTATCGTGAATAAGGGGGCAGCGCGTGCCGCACAGTGAAGAACTGGACAACCGCGAAGTGCTGGCTGTCCATCAGCTCAATATTGCGTTTCAGGAAGAGCGGCAGTTCATCCCCGCAGTACAGAATTTATCGTTCACGCTCAGGCGCGGCGAGACGCTGGCGATTGTTGGCGAGTCCGGCTCCGGTAAATCGGTCACCGCGCTGGCGCTGATGCGTCTGCTGGAACAGACGGGCGGGCAAATCAGCAGCGAGAAAATGCTCCTGCGCCGCCGTAACCGTCAGGTCATTGATTTAAATGAGCTGAGCGGTTCGCAGATGCAGGGCGTGCGCGGGGCGGATATTGCGATGATCTTCCAGGAGCCGATGACCTCCCTGAACCCGGTTTTCCCGGTCGGGGAACAAATCGCCGAGTCCATCCGCCTGCATCAGGGGCTGAGCGGCGATGAAGCGCTCAAAGAGGCCCGACGGATGCTGGAGCTGGTGCGCATTCCGGAGGCGCAGGCCATTCTGGGTCGCTACCCTCATCAGCTTTCCGGCGGCATGCGCCAGCGGGTGATGATTGCAATGGCGCTCTCCTGCCGTCCGGCGGTGCTGATTGCCGATGAACCGACGACGGCGCTGGACGTGACGATTCAGGCGCAGATCCTGCAGCTCATCAAAGTGCTGCAGCAGGAGATGGAGATGGGGGTGATTTTCATCACCCACGATATGGGCGTAGTCGCCGATATCGCCGATCGGGTGCTGGTGATGCACAAGGGCAGCGCGGTGGAAACCGGCCCGGTCGAGCAGATTTTTCACGCGCCCGTGCATCCTTACACCAAAGCGCTGCTGGCGGCGGTTCCGCGCCTGGGGGCGATGAACGGCAGCGATTTGCCGCGCCGCTTCCCCCTGATTTCTCTTGAGGCGTCTGAGCAGCAGGAGGATGAGCCCGAGCAGGACACCGTGGTGCCGGGTAAGCCCATTCTGGAAGTGCGCGATCTGGTCACCCGTTTTCCGCTGCGCAGCGGCATACTGAACCGCGTTAAGCGCGAAGTGCACGCGGTGGAAAACGTCAGCTTCGATCTCTGGCCGGGCGAAACGCTGGCGCTGGTGGGAGAGTCCGGCTGCGGTAAATCCACCACCGGGCGCGCGTTGCTCCGTCTGGTGGAATCACAGGAAGGCAGCATTACCTTTAACGGCGAGCGCATTGATACCCTTCCGGACAGCAAGCTGCAGGCGGTGCGGCGGGATATTCAGTTTATTTTCCAGGACCCGTATGCCTCTCTCGATCCGCGCCAAACGGTGGGGTATTCGATCATGGAGCCGCTGCGGGTGCATAACCTGCTCGACGGCGAAGCGGCCCAGCGCCGCGTGGCCTGGCTGCTGGAGCGCGTCGGCCTGAAGCCGGAGCACGCCTGGCGTTATCCGCACGAGTTTTCCGGCGGACAGCGGCAGCGTATCTGCATCGCCCGCGCGCTGGCGCTGAACCCGAAAGTGGTGATTGCCGATGAGTCCGTCTCGGCGCTGGATGTCTCTATCCGGGCGCAAATCATCAACTTACTGCTGGATTTACAGCGGGATATGGGCATTGCCTTCCTGTTTATCTCGCACGATATGGCCGTGGTCGAGCGCATCAGCCATCGCGTGGCAGTGATGTTTATGGGGCAGATCGTGGAGATTGGTCCGCGAAGGGCGGTGTTTGAGAACCCGCAGCATCCGTACACCCGCAAGCTTATCGCGGCGGTCCCGGTAGCCGATCCCGCGCATCGTCACGGCCAGCGCGTGCTGCTCCAGGATGAAATGCCGGGCAATATACATAAACGCGGCGAGGCCGTGGAGCGCGTGATGCTGCGCGAGGTCGGGCCGGGTCATTTCGTCGCTCCCCCGCGTCAGGACAACGCTTTTTCGCGGTTATAACTTACAACAGGCAGGAGAACACAATGGTTACATTTGTAGCGCGTAGATGGTTGTTAGCCGCGAGCGTGACGGCGGCCCTGGCCGCTGCTCCCGCGTTCGCTGCCAAAGACGTGGTGGTCGCCGTCGGCTCGAATTTCACCACGCTCGATCCGTATGACGCTAACGACACGCTCTCTCAGGCGGTGGCGAAATCGTTCTATCAGGGCCTGTTTGGCCTCGATAAAGAGATGAAGCTCAAAAACGTGCTGGCGGAGGGGTACACCGTATCCGAGGACGGGCTGGTGTATACCATCAAGCTCAGGACCGGCGTGAAGTTCCAGGACGGGACAGACTTCAATGCGGAGGCGGTGAAGGTTAACCTGGACCGCGCCAGCAATCCGGAAAATAGCCTCAAGCGCTATAACCTGTATAAAAATATCGCCAGCACCGAGGTGGTCGACCCGGCGACGGTCAAAATCACCCTGAAAGAGCCGTTCTCCGCGTTTATCAATATTCTGGCGCATCCGGCGACGGCGATGATTTCCCCTGCCGCGCTGAAAAAATACGGCAAGGAGATTGGCTTCCACCCGGTAGGTACCGGTCCGTACGAGCTGGTCACCTGGAATCAGACCGATTTTGTGAAGGTGAAGAAATTCGCGGGCTACTGGCAGAAAGGGCTGCCGAAGCTGGACACCATCACCTGGCGCCCGGTGGTGGACAACAACACCCGCGCGGCGATGCTGCAAACCGGCGAGGCGCAGTTTGCCTTCCCGATCCCGTATGAGCAGGCCGCTATTTTGCAGAAAAACAGTAAGCTGGAGCTGGTCGCCAGCCCGTCGATCATGCAGCGCTACATCAGCATGAACGTCACGCAAAAGCCGTTCGATAACCCGAAGGTGCGTGAGGCCATCAACTACGCCATTAACCGTCAGGCGCTGGTGAAGGTCGCTTTTGCGGGCTATGCCACCCCGGCCACCGGCGTGCTGCCGCCGGCTATTGCGTATGCGCAAAGCTATCAGCCGTGGCCGTACGATCCGGCTAAAGCGCGCGAGCTGCTGAAAGAGGCGGGCTTCCCGAACGGCTTCAGCACCACGCTGTGGTCTTCGCATAATCACAGTACCGCCCAGAAGGTGCTGCAGTTTACCCAGCAGCAGCTGGCGCAGGTGGGTATCAAGGTACAGGTGACCGCGATGGATGCCGGACAGCGTGCGGCAGAAGTGGAGGGGAAAGGGCAAAAAGAGAGCGGCGTGCGGATGTTCTACACCGGCTGGTCAGCCTCGACCGGTGAAGCTGACTGGGCGCTGTCGCCGCTGTTTGCCTCGCAAAACTGGCCGCCAACCCTGTTCAACACCGCGTTTTACAGCAACCCGCAGGTGGACAAAGACCTGGCCGATGCCCTGAAAACCACCAGACCGGAAGAGAAGGCGCGCCTCTACAAAGACGCGCAGGATATTATCTGGAAAGAGTCACCGTGGGTGCCGCTGGTGGTGGAGAAACTGGTGTCAGCCCATAACAAAGCGTTGACCGGGTTCTACATCATGCCGGACACGGGCTTTAGCTTTGACGATGCGGATTTAAAATAAACCTCATGCTGAATTATGTTTGTAAACGCCTGCTGGGGCTTATTCCGACGCTGCTGATTGTGGCGGTTCTGGTATTTCTGTTTGTCCATATGCT